>DJFO01000243.1:14951-19653 GCA_002432555.1 Marinagarivorans sp. UBA5870 | reverse complement strand
GTCCATCCATCCCAATAAATACATCACCCTCAGTCAGGGCAAGTTTGCCTCTAGCAAAGGCCGCTGTGAAAGTTTCGGTATTGGCGGCGACGGTTACGTGCCCGGGGAAGGGGTGGGAGCCATATTTCTCAAACCTAAACACCGCGCGCTGGAAGATGGCGACCATATTTACGGTGTTATCAAAGCGACCGCGGTCAATCACGGGGGCAAGACCAACGGCTACACTGTGCCCAATCCGCTGGCGCAGACCGATGTCATCTGCCGCGCGCTGGAAAAATCCGGCCTGGACGCTTCGGCAATCAGCTATATCGAAGCGCACGGCACGGGTACCTTGCTAGGAGATCCCATTGAAATTCGCGGCCTCACCCAGGCCTTCGAAAAATTCGGTTGGCAGCCGGGCGCGCGAGCCTGCGCCATAGGCTCGGCAAAATCGAATATCGGACACTGTGAAAGCGCGGCGGGAATCGCCGGCGTGACTAAAATACTGCTGCAACTGCAGCACCGGGAACTGGTGCCGAGCCTACACGCGGAAACACTCAATCCCAATATCGATTTCGCTAAAACGCCGTTTTATGTGCAGCGGGACCTCCAACCTTGGGCGCGGCAAGAAAATGCCGCTGCGACACTTGCGGCCGGCGTTTCGGGGTTCGGCGCAGGTGGCAGCAACGCGCACATCATTATCGAAGAAGCGCCCGCGCCGCGGCTCACAGTCGCGCCCGCCGATTTCCCCATTTTAATTGTCCTGNNCCCGCCACTCGGAGCAGTTGATCCAGCAAGCGAGCAACCTTTTGAATTATCTCGCAGCGAAAAAAATCGACGACCACCGTTTAATCGACATTGCCTACACCCTCCAAGTGGGACGCGAGGCGATGGACGAAAGGTTGGCGCTCCGGGTGTCTTCGGTGGTGGGACTGCGCCGCGTTTTACAGGACTTTATCGCCGGGCATACTCAAACGGGCGGCGGTTGGTTCCGCGCCAGCGTCAAAAACGAGCGCGACGCGGTCGCTGTGTTCCAGGAAGACGCCCGCCAGGGCAAGCGGGTAAATGAATGGCTGATCAACGGTGCCTACGATCAAGTGCTGGATATCTGGACCAAAGGGTTGGATATCGACTGGGAATTGCTGTATCGCGACCGGGTGAGCCCGCGCCGGGTGAGCCTGCCGACCTATCCGTTCAGTCGTAAAAAATATTGGTTCGACGCGGTTCGGGAAACCAAGGCCACAAGCGCCGCCGCCGGAGCGAGCCCGCTGCCGCCGACCGGAGCGGAGCGCGAACCCGAGCTGCAGTACCTCTTGCCGCTTTGGCGGCCGGTCGCTCCCACCCTCGAATCCCTGCCCACAGGCGTCGATTTTATTATTGATGGCGGGCTGGACGAGGCCACGGCGAACATCATCAACGCGGAATTCCCTGGCGCGACCACTTTCCATTGGCATGGGGAGCGGAATTGCGCAGCGGACATAGCCGTACTGGAGGACGCGGGCAATTGTTTAAATCTGCTTTGGGTGCTGCCAAAAAATACCGACGGAATCGACAGTCCCGCCGCGCTGCTCGCCGCGCAAAAGGCTGGGCTATTGGCCGGTTTTACATGGATCAAGCAGCTGCTCGATTTCAACTGTCAGCAGAAATCACTCACCTTGACCGCGGTTACCTGGCAAAGCCAGACGATCGCCGATGAGGCGACGGCTCCCGCCCATGCGGGTATTCACGGTTTCCTCGGTTCCATCGCCCGTGAATTGCAGGGGTGGAGAATCCGGGTGGTCGACTTGCCGCTGCATCTTGCAGACGATTCCGTCGCTCTGCGGGAGATGGTGCAATTGCCCATTCATTCTTCCGGCGCGAGCTGGGCGCGCCGCAACCACCGCTGGTATCAGACGGAACTGACGCGCGTCATGCCGGACAAGCCGGCGGATTTCGGCTTCGCGTATCGCAGCGGCGGTGTTTACCTTGTCGTGGGCGGTGCGGGTGGACTTGGCGCCGTCTGGAGTGAATACCTGATCCGGGAGCACCAGGCAAAAGTCGTCTGGCTAGGTCGCCGGCCCATCGACGAGGAGATCCGCAACAAAATCCGCGCGCTGGCGGTATTTGGCGAGTCGCCGGTTTATGTGCAGGCGGACGCGGCGGATCGGTCGTCCTTCCTTACCGCCTGCCGCTCGGTCAAGGCGCAGTGGGGCGCGATCCACGGGGTGGTGCACAGCGCCATCGTGCTCCGGGACAGCAGCATCTTCAATATGCAGGAAACCCAATTTCGCTCGAGCCTCAACGCAAAAATCGAGTCCAGTGTGGTGATGGCCGAGGTGTTGGCGGAGGTAATGGCTGCAGACCCGTTGGATTTTGTCCTGTTCTTTTCGTCGATGCAGACTTTTTCGCGAGCGCCGGGGCAATGCAATTACGCCGCCGGGTGCGCGTTCACCGACGCCTTTGCCGCGCACTTGCAGCAACGGTGGAAATGTCCGGTGAAAACCATCAACTGGGGTTACTGGGGCAATGTCGGTGTGGTGGCGGATGAGCTGTACCGCAAACGCATGCTGGCGATGGGGATCGGTTCGATCGAGCCGGAGGAGGGCATGGACGCGTTGAAATTGCTGATGGGGAACGGCTTTCGCCAATTGGTGTTATTAAAAGCGGTGCCGGGGGTCGACTACGGCGTTCCCGTCGCGAATAAATCCTGTCAGCTTGCGCCACACTCCTTCGACAAACGGCCATTGTTGGGTGTGGAGAGCACCGCCTTTGGTCAGGCGATGCGCGACTTGGCGTTACCGGTTTTCGCCGCCCCTCTGCAAGCGCGACTCGACGAGCTTACGGGTCTGCAGTTGCAGATCGCGGGACAGCAGCTCGCCCAGTGCGGCTTTACCCTCCGGCACGACGGCTGGGAGTGTGCGGCTCCGGTGCTGCCAAGTCATCGAAAGTATCAAAAATGGCTGGACGAAACCGCGCACTTCCTGCGCGATGCCGGTTACGCGAGCAATCGGGCGGAAGCGCGCGACCTCGCGGCCAACTGGCGCCGCTGGCACGAACTCGCCGATTCGATTGCCGAGCCGGGCCTGCGGGCGCAGGTGGAATTGGTACAGGCCATCCTGAAAAACCTGCCCGGCATTCTGACCGGTCAAGTTCCCGCCACGGACCTGTTGTTTCCCGGTGGGTCCATGCACAAAGTCGAGAGCATCTACCGCACCCATCCGGTCACCCAGTATTTCAACCGCGCCATAGGGGAAGCCGTGCTGGCGGTGGTCAGGCATCACATTAACCTGCCCGCCACGCGGCCGCGGCTGCGTATCCTCGAGATAGGCGCGGGCACTGGCGGAACCAGCGAGGGCGTTTTCAAATGTTTGGCGCCCTATCAGAAATATATTGATGTCTATACCTATACGGATATCTCCCGCGCATTTCTGCTCTACGCGGAGGAGACTTGGGGGCGCGACAACCCCTATTTGGAATACCAGCTTTTCGATATCGAGAACCAGCAGTTCCCCGCCGCCATAGACCCGTACACGTACGATATCGTCATTGCGACCAATGTTCTGCACGCGACGCGCAATATCGCCAACACTCTGACCAATGTGCACAAGCTGCTCAAGCAGAACGGCATTTTGCTCATTAACGAAGTGACCAGGAAAACACCCTTTACCCATTTTACCTTTGGGCTGACGGAAGGGTGGTGGCTCGCCGAAGATACGGAACGGCGCATCCGCGGCTGCCCCGCGTTGTCCGAAGCGGGGTGGCAGCAGGTGCTGGAGCTTTGCGGGTTTGATTCGGTCCAGTGGCCGACCGCCCCGGCGGCCGACATGGGGCAACAGGTCATTATTGCCCACGGGGACGGTCTGGTAGCGGGTGGCAAACCCGCCCCGTCGGCCGCGAACACATCGCGCAGCCAGCCTGTGGCCGCTGCCGCTGCCGAAGTGGTCTGGAAAAACCCGCCGTCCGCGCAGATGGAAAAAAACACAGCGATTCGCGGCGCGGATGAGGTGCGCGCAGAGTTGGCCCGGCAGCTTTCTCAGTCCATGAGAATCCCACTGGACGATATCGATTACGCGGGCGCGCTCGCCGATTTGGGCGTCGATTCCATCACCGGGATAAAACTGATTCGAGCCATCAACGCCGGTCTGGGGATCAATCTGGATACCGCCGTCCTCTACAGTTTTCCCACGCTGAATAAATTGGCGTCGCACATAGTCGAAAATTTCCCGTCGACGGCGCCAACGGCGGAGGAATTCCGGACCTCGGCCCCGCCCAGGGCGATGGCGGTCTCGCAGCCAGTATCGCCCCTGTTGACGTCGACCGCAAAAGTGCCGATTGCCATCGTGGGTGTCAGCGGACGTTTTGCCAGCGCGGAAAACATTGAAGAGCTCTGGCAACATCTCGCCCGCGGCGGCGACCTGGTTCAGCGAGTGGAGCGCTGGAGCGACGCTGCGGCCAAAACGCCTTGGTTTGGTAGTCAGTTGGATGGCATCGACCAATTCGACCCGGAATTTTTTAATATTTCCGGACTTGAAGCGAGTTTCATGGATCCTCAGCAACGGCTGTTTCTGGAGGAGGCCTGGAACGCGCTGGAGGACGCCGGGCAGGTGGGCGATAGCTTGAATTCGGCGCGCTGCGGCGTATACGTGGGCGCGGGTGGCAGCGGTTACATGCGCCTGCTGCAGAATTCGGCCGCTGTCGGCGCACAGCCGCCGCAAGCCATGTGGGGCAACGCCAACTCTATCCT
>DJFO01000243.1:0-14928 GCA_002432555.1 Marinagarivorans sp. UBA5870 | reverse complement strand
CCGGTCGGGCCGGCATGCTGTCCTCGACCGGCCGCTGCTACACCTTCGATCAGCGGGCGGACGGTTTCGTCCCGGGCGAGGGTCTCGGGGCCGTAGTGTTGAAACGCCTCAGCGACGCACAGCAAAACCGCGACCCGATTCACGCGATCATCACTGCGTCCGGCATCAACCAGGATGGTGCCAGCAACGGTATCACCGCGCCCAGCGCCCGGGCGCAAGAGCAATTGGAGATCGATGTCTACCGTGCCTTCAACATAAAACCGGAGCAGATCACTCTGGTGGAGGCCCATGGCACCGGGACCCATTTGGGTGATCCCATCGAATTTCAGGCTTTGACCAAAGCATTTAGGCGCTCCACCGACAAAACCGCTTTTTGCGCGTTGGGCTCCATCAAAGCCAATTTGGGTCACACCATCACCGCGGCGGGTATCGCCGGTTTGATCAAAATTCTGCTGGCGCTGCGCCACCGGAAAATTCCCCCGGCCGTGCACTACCAAAACCACAATCCGGCCATAGACCTGTCGCACAGTCCGTTTTACATCAATACGGCGCTGCAGGACTGGTCCGTGCCGTCCAATCAGAAGCGCATTGCCGCGCTCAGCTCCTTTGGTTTCAGCGGCACCAATGCGCATATGGTGCTCGAAGAGGCTCCCGCCTCCGACGATAGTGTGGCGGAATTGCCCGGTTATCTCATTGTATTGTCCGCCGGCGGTGAGCTGCAGCTGCGGGAACAAGCCCGTCGACTGCTCGCGCATATGGCGCGCGCTGAGCAGCTCTCGCTCATCAATCTCAGTTTCACCTTGCTCGAAGGGCGCCGTCACTTCGCCCATCGTTGCGCGACGGTCGTAGGATCGCTCGCCGAGCTGGAGCAAAACCTGGCCGGCTGGTTATCCGGCGAATCCAACGCTCGGGTCCTCGTGGGTTCGCCGGCGGAAAAATCCCAGCGCCAAACGCGCATTCTCGATCGTTACCGCGGCGAACTTATGGAGAGCTTCGGCCATGCCATGTCTCCGCAAGAATATCGGGAAAGTCTCGCGGAAGTGGCGGAACTCTTTACCGAGGGGCACACCCTTGATACCCACAAAATATTTGAAGGCCGCGCCTGTCGACGTATTTCCCTGCCAACCTATCCCTTCAAACGCAGTTCCTACTGGTTCGAAGAATTTAAAGGTACAGGTGGAGAGCGAAATATCGAGACCTTGGTCGGAGGAGTAGAGCCTATGTCAGCGGAACTGCTGATGTTTCAAGAGGAATGGAGTGCGCAGGCCGGCGTTTTGACGCAGGCCCGCATAAATAATCTTGTCTGCATTCTGTCCGATGCGACCAAACAGCGGTCGTTTGCCGCCGCCATGCGGCAGATTGCGGCGGACACTCATGTGTATTTTATTGCCGATGCAGCGGCAGAACCTGATTTTCCGCCCAGTGATGGCCTGGCGGTCTATCGGGCGGATCTGGCGGACCCGGCAGCGCTGCGCGAAACCTTGGCGGTGATTCTGCAGCGGGCGGGCGCAATAGACGCTGTGGTTTACGCCGGCGCTTTTGATCACCGGGAATACGCGCACCTGGCAGGGCAGGCTGCCATGCTGCTGCGTGCGCTGATCGATGCGGGATTAACCGCTGTGCGCTGCATTCTCGCAGGGGAGTATCACGACACGCTCCAACGCTCGCATCTCGACAGCTGGATCGGCTTTGAACGCTCGCTGCGCTGGGCGGCGCCCACTCTGCAAATCAGCGTGCTGCAAGGCACCGCGGTCGCCGGCGGAGATCAAACCGCGCTGGGCGTCTGGGCCGTGCGCGTTTGGCAGGAATTGCAGGCGGCGCACCCGCAGGCGGTTCATTACCTCGGTGACGAGCGGCAACTGCTGCGCAATTTGCCGCTGGTGCCGCCGGTGGCCCCGCGCGAATCGACCCATGCCTGTTATTTAATTACCGGCGGCTGCGGCGGCGTCGGCCGTGAATTGCTGCGCTATCTCGCGCGGCCAGCCAACCGCTTGATCGTTACGGGACGGTCGCCCGCTGCGCAACACGCGGACATTTTGGCGGAACTCGAGCGCTCCGGTGTTCAGGTGATTTACCTGCAGGCCGATGGCAGCGACGAGCAACAGATGCGACAACAGCTCAGTGTGGCCGAAACCCGCATGGGCCCCGTCACCGGCGTTTTCCATCTCGCCGGAATCAACCCTCATACGCTGATCCAGCAACACGATCGGGAAAGTTTCCAACGCGTGCTGGCGCCCAAGGTGGAAGGGACCCGCGTCATCGAAGCCTTGTTTGGCGGGCGGCCGCTGGATTTCCTGTGTTATTTCAGTTCGTCCGCCGCCATTCTCGGCGACTTTGGCGGTTGCGCGTATGCGGTGGGCAACCGTTTCCAACAGGCGCGCGCGCGTTACCACAGCCTGCCGCACTGCCGCCGGCTGTTGAGTGTGAGCTGGCCTCTGTGGCAGGCCGCGNNCCACTATCTCAAGACCAGTGGCCAGGAAGCGCTGCCGCCGGCAGAGGCTTTCCCGCTGCTGGACGCGCTCTTGCGCCAGTCCGGCGCCGGCCACTGCCTCGTGCTCTATGGCGATCCAGCGCGCCTTCCGGGATTGCTAACCCTGCAGAAACCACCAGCGGTCGAGACGGCGGTTGCGCGATCCGCATCCGCGCTGGGCGCTGCGGTCCTCGCCGCGGTTGATGTCCCATCCGTGTCAGCGCCAACACCCAGCGCGACCCGCGACCGGGTGGAACTGCGCGGGCTGAGTACCCGGGAACGCGTGCGCTGGGATATCGACCATATCATCAGCCAACAGCTGCGCGTCGAGCGCAGCCGGCTCAAGGAAAATACCCTGCTGGCGGACGTCGGATTCGATTCCCTCAGCCTGGCGGAATTCGCCGCCGCCTTGAACAAACACTACCGCATAAACATTACCCCGGCCGTGTTCTTCAACTATCCGACACTGGGGCAGCTCGCCGAGGGTTTGCACGACGATTTCGCGGCGGAGATGGAGCGCTTTTATGCGGCGGGCAAAACCTCCGCCACCGCCACCGCGGCAGCCCCGGTGGCAGCGGTGCGTGAGCTTGCCATCAGCGTACCCGCCAGCGCGTCGCAAACCCCGTCCAGCACCTTCGACCGCCAGCGCGAACCGATCGCCGTGGTGGGCATGAGCGGCCGCTTTTCCGGTGCGCGCGATATCGAAGAGCTCTGGGCGATTTTGGCCGGTTCGACGGATGCCGTGACGGAAATCCCCGAGTCCCGCTTCGATTGTCGCGGCATTTTCGATGCAAAACCGCAGACGCCCGGCAAGTCCTATGGCAAGTGGTGCGGCCTGGTGCCGGGGGTCGACGAATTCGATCCATTATTTTTCGAGATTTCTCCGCGGGAAGCCGCCCAGATGGACCCGCGCCAGCGTTTGCTGCTGCAGGAAGCCTTTCGGGCCCTGGAAGACGCCGGCATGGGCCCCGATGCCCTGCAAACGCAACGCGTCGGTGTCTATGTGGGCGCGGAGCAGGGCGACTATCAGGCCCGGGTCTTGAACGATGACTGGAGTTTTACTGCCAACCATGAGGCCGTACTGGCTTCACGCCTGAGCTATTTCCTCAATCTGAACGGACCCGTGTTGGCGATCAACACCGCCTGTTCCAGTGGGCTCGTCGCGGCGCATCAGGCGTGTTTGGGTCTGCGCGCAGGCGATTGTGACGCGGCCGTCGTCGGCGGAGTGAATTTATTGCTGGCGCCACAGACTCTCGTGGTGCTCTCCCAAGCGAATATGTTGTCCAGCGAAGGGAAAACCCGCGCTTTTGATCGCAACGCCTCCGGCCTGACCCCGGGCGAGGCCATCGCGGTGATCGTCTTGAAACGCCTTTCCGTAGCGCAAGCGCAGGGCGACGATATTTACGCGGTCATCCAGGGCAGCGGGGTCAACTATGACGGCAAAACCAACGGGCTCACCGCACCCAACGGCGTTGCCCAAGCGCAATTGCTGCGCCAGGTGTACCGCGACTATCAAGTGGATCCCCGCCACGTTCAGCACATAGTAGCCCACGGCACCGGCACGGTTTTGGGCGATCCCATCGAAATCAAGGCCCTGATGGAGGTGTATCGCGCAAACCCGCCCCACAGCTGCGCCGTCACCTCGGTGAAAAGCAACCTAGGCCATACCTTTGCCGCGTCCGGCCTGGTCAGTTTTATCAGTCTCGTATTGTCGATGCGCCACGGCACCATACCGGCAAGTTTGCATTGCGAGCAGGCGAGCCAGTATGTCGATTGGGAGCAAAACCCGTTTTATGTCAACCGGTCGCCGCGCCCCTGGGAAGCACCTGCCACCGGCACACGTCTCGGCGCGGTGAGCGCATTTGGCATGAGCGGGACCAATGCGCATATGGTAGTCGGCGATTATCCGGCCGGGCGGCTTGCCGCGCCGCTGGTCCGGCCCTCCGCGCCCTCCGCGCTTATAGTGCTCTCGGCGAAAACACCGGACGCACTGCAGCGAAAAATACAGGAGTTGTCCGCCTGGCTCGCACAGCGGGAGGAGGAACCGGCATTACTCCAGCGCATCAGCCATACCCTGTTCGCCGGGCGCCACCACTACGGCCACCGCTGCGCCCTGGTGGTCGACGATCTGGCCGAATTGCGGTTCTGCCTGACCGAGGTAAACCTACCCAATCGTTTTTTGCGCGCGGTCGACGGCAAGTTCCGCCCGCAAGCGGCCGTCAAAGATTTTGGCAACGATCTCTTGGAAAAACTGACGCAGGTTACGCCGCCCGCGCCGGGCGCCCGCGAAACCCTGACGACCCTCGCGGATTTGTATAGTCAGGGTTACGACCTCCACTGGAACCGGCTCTTCCCGGTGCCGCCGCGCAAGCTGCACCTGCCCGCTTATCCGTTTGACCGCCAAGGGTATTGGGGCAGGGAAAACCCGCTCGAAACGCCGGCCCTGTCCAAAGCCGGCGGATTTTTGCATCCGCTGGTGCAGAACAATATTTCCGGCGCTCTGCGCATCGGCTTCCGCTCCATTTTTGCTGGAACCGAGCCCTGTTTCCGCGATCACCAGGTGCAGGGCAGGGGTGTGCTCTCCGGCGCCGCGCAACTGGAAATGGTGCACGCGGCGGTGGTGCAGGCATTCGAGCTCAGCCGCGAAAAAAATCATGTGGTGCAATTCGACCGCGTCAATTGGCTGCGACCCATCGCATTGACCGCCGACGGCCCGCTCACTATTGAAGTGCAACTGCTGCCGCAGGATGAAACCGCCGCGGAATTTGAAATCACCGCGGGGCCGGAGTCGGACAAAACCATCCATTGCCAAGGCCGCGCCACGGTCAAAGCCTATTTCAGCGCCGCCGCGCCGGTAGTGCCGCTGGAAGCCCTACAACGCGAATGCGCCGTCGGGATCGACAGTAATTCCGTCTACGCGACTTTTGCCGAGATGGGACTTGAGTACGGCCCATCGCACCGGGCAATCGATGCCCTGTTTACCAACGGACGCACCGATGGCACGCAGCAAGTGCTGGCGCGGCTGGTCCGCCCGGCCGCGGGTGAGGCAGGTGAGGATCTTTACTATTGCCCGCCCGGGATGGTGGACAGCGCCACCCAAGCGAGCGTCGCACTCGAGCTTGCCGGCGGCGAACTGACGCGCAATGCGCTCTTGCCGTTTGGCTTGGAGCATTACTGCGTTTTCCGCCCGATACCCGCCGTCGCCTGGGCGTGGGTGCGCTTTTCCGAGGATCACAAGGCTGCCGGCGAGGGGCGCCGGTTGCGCAAAGTGGATATTCGTATCTGCAATGAAGCGGGTGAAGTCTGCGTCGACCTGTACCGGTTTACGTCGCGCGAGGCCCCGCCACTATCCCCCGATGCGGCTCCGTCGATCAAACGGGTTGCGCAAGTTGGCGGCGCGGCGCGGGCGAAGATGCAATATCTGTCGAGCGACTGGCAAAAAATTTCACCGGCTTCCTCCGACTTAGCCGCGCCGGTCACTCATTGCGTCACCACAACCACTTTTGCGGAATTGGCAGAACGGCTCGATTTTCGCCGGGCATTTCCCGCGGCGCGCTGCTTTGAGCTGGCTCCAAACGCCGCTGGTGAAGCGCAATTCGACGCTTTAGCCACGGCGGGGAATATCGGGCATTTACTGTGGGTGCTGCCTTGGCAGAGACCGGGTGATTCGGCCGCGACGGCGATGATCGACGCCCAATCGGCGGGTGTCCTCGCCGGCCTGCGCCTGATCCGCGCGCTCCTGCGCGCGGGCTATGGCACTAAGGCCCTGCAGATTTCCGTTTTCACCTGGCAGACCCAGAGCCTGTTCGGGGAGATCATTCAGCCCGCGCACGCGAGCGTGCACGGGTTTATCGGCTCGCTGGCCAAGGAATATCCCAACTGGTCGATCCGCTTGATCGATTTGCCCCTGCAGGATTTGCCGGCGGCGGACTTTGCCACGCGGTTTGCCGGGCTGCCGGCCGACCGGGCCGGCAATGCCATTTTCTGGCGACAGCAGGGCTGGTATCGCACCGCCATCAATGTGGTCGATGGCGAGGTCTTTGCGCCGCCGGCGACCGCTGCTCCCTGGCGGCAGGGCGGCGTCTATGTCGTGCTCGGCGGGGCGGGGGGACTGGGTCAGGTTTGGAGCGAGTGGCTGATCAAACGCGCCCAGGCGCAAATTGTCTGGCTCGGCCGCCGGCCGATCGATGCCTCGATCGACGCCGCCATGGAACGCCTGGCCGCTTTCGGCCCAAAACCTTTGTATCTGCAGGCCGACGCGACGGACCTGGACGCGCTCGAAGGTGCCCGGCGGAAAATTCGCGCAAGCGTCGGGGACATTCACGGCATTGTCCACAGCGTCATTGTCCTGGATGACAAAAGTATCGCCAACATGGATGAAACGCGCTTTGCCGGCAGTCTGATGGCGAAAGTGGCGAGCAGCGTCAATATGGCAGAAGTGTTTGCCAGCGAACCCCTGGATTTTGCCCTGTATTTTTCCTCCTTTCAGTCCTTCGTCAAGGCGCCGGGGCAGAGCAACTACGCCGCGGGTTGCACCTTCAGCGACGCCTTTGCCTTGTATTTGAATACCCAATGGCGCTGCCCGGTCAAGATTGTGAATTGGGGCTACTGGGGCAGCGTGGGGATCGTCAAAGATCAGAGCTATCAACAGCGAATGGCGGCGCAGGGCCTCGTATCCATAGAACCGGACGAAGGCATGCACATAGTCGAGAAATTTTTTACCCTGCCGCTCAACCGACTCTCGGCGATCAAACTCTTGGCCGGCGCCGGCACTCAGGCCTTCGCCCTCGACAAGCACCTGCGCATTGCCCGGCCGAGCGAGCGGGTAAACCAGGCGCTGATGCGGCCGGCAGACTTGACGACCCGGTTGAGCGCCATTGCGTGTCCGCATTACACGGCCGCGCAGAGGTCGACCTTCGCGGGATTTTTTGACCTGTTGCAGCGAATTTTGTGGCAACAGCTCGCGACCCTGGGTTTTTCACTGACCGACTGCGGCTGGCAGTCGCGGATTCCAGTGTTGCCGCGCCTGCAACGCTGGTGCGATGAATCGGCGCGCGTGCTGCGACAATCGACCACCGCGGACTATGCCCATGATCATTTGGAAAACTTGTGGCGGCGCTGGGACGACCTGACCGACGCGCTAGCGGACGCCCACTTTACGGCGCAGGCGTCGCTCTTGCGATCAACCTTGCAGGCGTTACCCAAAATCCTGCAGGGCGCGGTGCCGGCCAACGACATACTCTTTCCTAACTCCTCCATGGAGCGGGTCGAAAATATTTATAAAAATAATCCCTCGGCGGATTATTTCAATAGGGTCATAGCCGACGCGGTCGCCTCCATAGCCGCAACCACCAGTGTGCGCCCCGGTGCGAATCATCGGCTGCGCATTCTGGAAATCGGCGCCGGCACCGGTGGTACGAGCGCGCTGGTATTCCAGGCGCTGGCGGCATATCAGGCGCAGGTGGAGGTTTACACCTACACCGATATTTCCAAAGCTTTCCTGATGTTCGCCCAGCAAAAATACGGAGCGGCAAATCCCTTTCTCGAGTACCGGCTTTTCAACGTCGAACAACCGCTGGCAGGACAGGAGATAGAGGCGGGCAGCTACGACATTGTCATAGCAACCAATGTGCTCCACGCGACCAAAGATATATTGGCCACCTTGCGCCATGTGCGTTCAACCATGAAGGGCGGCGCCGTACTGCTGATCAACGAATTGGTGGAAAACACCTTGTTTACCCACCTCACCTTCGGTTTGACCGAGGGCTGGTGGTTGGCACAGGATCCGGAACTTCGCCTCCAGGGCTGCCCGGCTCTCGACGTCGCCCAATGGGAGGCGGCGCTGACAATGGCGGGATTCAACGGGGTAATCTGGCCGGCGCAGCAGGGAAGAGAATTGGGCAATCAGATTATTCTTGCCCGCAGCAATGGCATCATTGAAGAAGAGATGGGTGTTGCTGCGGTGGGCCCGCAACCGCCTGCCGCCAATAGGTCGCTGGTGAATACGCCTGTTGCCAATGTGCCGGTTGCCGATGCGCCGAGCGGGGGACTTTCCGCCAAGACGGACGCATGGATTATTCAATGCGTCAGCAGCGCTTTGAACTTACCCAAACACGGCGTGGATCCGGATCGGCCGCTGTCCGAGTACGGCCTGGACTCCATTATTGCCGTGCATCTCGCTCGAGAGCTCGGGCGGGTTTGCCCGGAGGTTTCGAGTACTCTGCTGTTCGAATACCCAACCGTCAGCGCCCTGCGCCAGTATTTTATTGATACCGAACAATCCCGCTTGCGGGAATTCTTTGACCCGGACCAGGAGAAACTCGTCGTCGCCGCGGTTCAAAGCCAAAACGAGCCGCCGGAGTTGGGGGAAAAAACTCGCCAGTGGGTCCTGCAACAGGTCAGCGATGCACTGAAAGTCCCGCCGGCGAAAATTGATCCACAGCGGCCCTTGGCCGAGTACGGTTTGGACTCCATTCTCGTGGTCCATCTCGCCCGCGCCATCAACACCGTCGTCGCCGAGGTGAGCAGCACCTCCCTCTTTGAATATCCCAACGTCGCGGCCCTCACCGACTATTTGCTGACGGACCATAGGCCCGCCCTGGACAATTATTTTGCTGCGGCCGGCAAAACGTTTTTGGCGGGCGAGCGACCGCCGGCCGCGTCGCGCGGCGAGCCAGAGACTTCGTTGTCCGCCGCGGTCGCTCCGCAGGGCGCGGCAACGGCCTCGGACATTGCCGTTATTGGTCTTGCCGGGCGCTTCCCGCAGGCGGGAGACATCGATGGGTTCTGGGAAAATCTGCAAGCCGGTAAAAATTGCATTAGCGAAATTCCCGCCTCCCGCTGGGACTGGCAGGCGTTTCACAGTGATGAACGCGGGAAATGGGGCACCAGCTACACGCGCTGGGGCGGTTTTATCGAGGACGCGGATAAATTCGACCCGTTGTTTTTTCACATGGCGCCGAAGGAGGCCAACCAGATCGATCCGCAGGAGCGGATATTTTTGGAGACCGCCTACAACGCCATCGAAGACGCGGGCTATTGCCCGGACCAGTTGGCGGCGGACGGCCGGATCGGCGTTTTCGTCGGGGTCATGAACAGCCCCTACGGCGACAACGCGCGTTATTGGTCGATTGCCAACCGGGTCTCTTACTGCCTGAATTTTAAGGGGCCGAGCATGGCAATCGACTCGGCCTGCTCCTCGTCCCTCACCGCGATTCATTTGGCGATCCAGAGTTTACTCGACGGAAGCAGCCGCTGCGCCATCGCTGGCGGAGTGAACCTGGTGCTGAAGCCCATCCAGCACCTGAGTTTATCGATGATCAATATGTTGACGCCCGGCGATAAGTGCAAATCTTTCGGCGCGGGAGCCGACGGTTTTGTCGACAGTGAAGCGGTGGGCGTCGCGCTTTTGAAACCGCTGCAGCAGGCGATCAAGGACGGCGACCATTGTTACGGGATTATCAAAGGCAGCGCCGTCAACGCAGGCGGAAAAACGCAAGGCTACAGTGTGCCAAGTCCGGCGGCGCAAGGGCAGGTGATTGCGGAGGTGCTGCAGAAATTCGCCATTGATCCCGCCACCATCACCTATGTGGAGGCGCACGGCACGGGCACGTCGNNCACGTCGCTGGGCGATCCGATCGAAATAGCCGGTTTGAGCCGTGCCTTCAGCCGGACGGCGACGGCGCTGCAGCCGCAGGGCTGCAGAATCGGTTCGGTAAAATCCAATATAGGCCACTGTGAAAGCGCCGCGGGCATCGCCGGTTTAACCAAGGTGCTGCTGCAACTCACCCATAAAAAGCTGGTGCCGAGTCTCCACGCGGAGGAAATCAATCCGGCAATCAACTTCGCCAATACGCCTTTCCAGCTCCAGCGCGAATTGGCCGACTGGCCCGGGATTCCGCGCGCGGGCAAAAGTCCGTTGCGGCGAGCGGGAATTTCCTCCTTCGGTGCCGGCGGGGCGAACGCCCATCTGGTGGTTGAGGGATTTGACGGCGAGCTTGACCCCAGCGAGGTCGTAAGTGGACCCGCGATTATTGTTTTGTCGGCCCGCACACGGGAACAACTGACCGCCAGAGCGGAACAGTTATTGGATTTTTTGCGGTTGCGTCACACGAATTCCGCCGAACTGCGTCTGGATAAAATCGCTTATACGCTGCAGATCGGTCGCGTCGCGATGAAGGAGCGGCTGGGCCTGGTGGCCGAAAACCTGAGTGAAGTCAAAACCAAACTGGCGGCCTGGTTGAATGACGCGGCGACCGCCGAGGTTTTCCAGGGCACCTGGAATCNNGATACCAAGGTGCAGATGTTTTCGCAGGACGACGACCTGCGGGACACGCTCGTTAAATGGTTGTCGCAAGGGAAATTCGATCGCTTCCTCAATATGTGGGTCAGCGGCGTGCAGTTTGATTGGGCGCGCTTTTATCAAGGCGGGCCGCGGCCAGGGCGCACCCGCTTGCCCGGGTATCCCTTTGCGCGCGACCCCTTTTTACTGCAGAGTGAAATCCGGCTGCCGGAGCAAAAGTCGTCGGCGCCCGAGCAACTGCATCCCCTGGTGCAGCGCAATACCTCCGATATTTATGCGCTCAAATTTGCCTCTACTTTCTCCGGCAAAGAATTTTTCCTGCAGGATCACAAAGTCGGCGGTCGAGCCCTGCTCCCCGGCGTCTGCCAACTGGAGATGGCGCGGGTGGCGGCGATCGAGGCCTTCGCCTTGCAAGAAAACAGCATCGGTGCCGTGGTGCTCGAAAATGTGGTCTGGTCGCGCCCCGTGGCGGTCGAGGGCGAGCCCGTGCAGGTGGAAATCCGGCTCACGGCCCGGGACCGCCATGCTTTTGATTTTCTGATCTGCAATGCGGGCTCGGTTCCCTACAGTCAAGGGGCGGGGCGCGTGATTGCCCACGCGGATGTTCCGCTATTGCCGTTGGAAAAACTGCAGGCGGTTTGCCGTAGCGACACGGCACCGGATGCGGCCGCCATCTATGCGATGTTCGCAGCGGCGGGAATCGCCTACGGCCGCAGCTTTCAAGCGCTCCGCCAGATTAAAACCGGTCGCGATCATACCGGCCGCGTGCAGGTTCTCGCCCGTTTGAATTTGCCGGAGGCGGGCGGCGCCCACGAACGATACAACCTCCATCCGAGTTTGATGGATGGCGCGCTGCAAGCGACACTCGGAATTACTTTAGCCGAGCAGTCACCCCCCGGTTTGCCCTTCGCATTGGACGCGCTGCAGATTTATCAGGCAATTCCGACCGCGGCCCATGTGTGGGTGCGGTACAGCGGCTCGGCCCCCGGCAAGATCGATATAACGGTGTGCGACGACGCCGGGAAGGTCTGTGTGGCATTCAGTGGCTTCAGCCTGCGCCCCTTCAAGTCGGCAGGCGCGCTTGTGCCGGAGGAGCACAGGGGATTGACCTTCTTTTTGCCCCAGTGGAAAAAGGTCAGCGCGACTGAACCTGCGGCGCTTGCACCAGCCACAATCAAAGAGCCCCATGGCGCCCATAGCGGAACGGCGCGGCCGGTCGATCTTGTGGTCAGCGCCCTGGCCCTCGATCAACTGCAAACGCGCATTGACCTGAATTCCATCGGCGCAGCCAACGCTGCCTGGTACCGCGCGGATGAGGACCTGGATCAGCAGCTTCGGTCTCTGTCTCAGCTGACGCACCTGCTTTGGGTGCTGCCGGAGGCTCGCCACCTGCCCGGCGACTCGTCGATGATCGACGAGCAGGCTGTCGGTGCCCGCTTTGGTCTGCGGCTGCTCAAATCCCTCTTGCGCATCATTCCGCAGGGGCAGGCCCTGCAGCTCACGGTGCTGACCTGGCAGACACTTGCCGTCTGCGGCGAAAACAATTTCCCGACGCACGCCAGTGTGCACGGCCTGCTGGGCGCCTTGGCAAAGGAGTACCCACACTGGAGCGTGCAAATTCTGGATCTGCCTGTGCCGGAGGCAGGTGACCAAGCTCGCCTCGTCAGCTGGTCGTCTTCGGGTTCGCGCCCAGCGCCCTCCGGGGAGGTATTGGCCTGCAGGGACAATGTCTGGTACGCAAGGCAACTTTGGCCCATCGAATTTCCCGCAGCCGCAAACCACCGCGGTGTTTACCGGGACGGGGGCGTTTATATGGTGATCGGCGGCGCCGGTGGACTCGGCGAGACTTTGAGTGAATATCTTATTCGCCGGCATCAGGCGCGCGTGATCTGGTTGGGCCGGCGGCCCTGTGATCAGGCCATTCAGCAAAAAATTGATCGCCTGGCGCAGTTCGGCCCCGCCCCGGTCTACTGGCAAGCCGACGCGGCGGACGAGGTGGCTATGGCGCGGGTGAAGGAAAATATCCTCGCGCGTTTTGCACAAGTGCACGGCCTGGTGCACAGCGCCATAGTGTTGGACGACAAGAGCATCGCCAACATGGAAGAGGCGCGGTTTGACGCGAGCCTGCAAGCGAAAGTCGATACCAATGTGGTGATGGCCCGGGTCTTTGCGGATCAGCCGCTGGATTTTGTTCTCTATTTTTCCTCCATTCAAAGCTTCAGCAAATCGGCCGGCCAAAGCAATTACGCCGCGGGTTGTACTTTCAATGACGCCTTCGCCGACAGTCTGCGCCACCTCTGGCGCTGCGACGTGAAGGTCATGAATTGGGGTTATTGGGGAAATACCGGCGTAGTCGCGGACCCAGCCTATCAACAGCGTATGGCGGCCATGGGCATTCTTTCCATTGAAGCGGAGGAGGGCATGCACGCGCTGGAAAATCTGCTGAACGCGCCCATGCCGCAGTTGGGCGCGATGAAATTGCAGGCCGGCGCTGTCACCTCCAACCCGGTTTTCGTCAAGTCGAGTGAGGTGGTACTGCGCTTCAATGCCAACGTCAGCCGCAACACCGCGGACTTGCTCACCGCCGAGGATGCCGAGTTGCCGCCAAGGTTGGCGCGATTAAACCGCCCCCTATGGCGCGCGGAAGACGTGGGGAATTTTGCTCGCTTCGAAAACCTGTTGCTGCGCCTCTTGGCTCTGCAGCTGGCGAAAATTGGTTTCAGGCTGGAGGTGTCCGGCTGGTCGACGGCGGTCGAAACCCAACCCCTGTTCCGCAGATGGTTCGATGAGACCGCACGAGTGTTGCGCGCATCCGGTTTGGCGAGCTCGGCCGTTGGTGCGTCCATAGACGCGCTCTGGGTCGAATGGCAGGCCCTCAGGGCGCAAAATATAGTGCCGCAGGAACTGAGCACCCATATAGCGCTGGTGGAAGATATTCTGCGCGTCTTGCCCGAGATCTTGTTAGGCAAGGTGCCGGTAACCGATATCCTCTTTCCCAACTCGTCCATGGCGCGGGTGGAAAGAATGTACAAGGGTAATTCCAAGGCGGATTATTTCAATGATGTTCTAGGAGAATTCGCCCTGGCGTCGCTGGCCAATCACGTGCGTTGCACCGGCGGCGAAAAATCCTATCGCATTCTTGAAGTGGGCGCCGGCACGGGGGCGAGCAGTGAACGTGTATTCGAAAAATTGCAGCCCCTGCAGGCCTCGATCGAGCGGTATTGTTTTACCGATATTTCCCGCGCGTTTCTCATGCACGCGGAAAAGCAATTCGGCCCGCGGGCGCCTTATCTGGTCACCAGCCTATTGGATATCGAGCAGCCGATCGCTGCCGATTCCGAGCATTTCGGCAATTACGACCTGGTGATTGCCACCAACGTGCTGCACGCGACGCGCAATATCGAAACCACGCTCAGTCATCTGAAATCCCTGTTAAAACGCAACGGTGTTGTGCTCATCAACGAGCTGGTTCAAAACGATCTCTTCAGCCATTTGACATTCGGCCTCACGGAGGGCTGGTGGCTGGCAGAGGACGCGGACAATCGAATCGGCGGCAGTCCAATGCTGTCGGCGGCTCAATGGAAAACGGTATTGCGCCGGCAGGGCTTTGCGCACATACAGTTCCCGGCCGCGGGGGCCGAGGACCTCGGCCAGCAGATTATCGTCGGCTACAGTGGCGGATTGATCGNNCCCAATTACTCATCGACAACGCCGGCGCCTGCTCCCGTGCGTTCCGCAAGCGAGGTTTCGCCGGACTTGGCATTGGAGAATTTCCTGATCGAGCAAGTGGCGTCGGCCCTTGGCATAGCCGCGGACAAAGTCGAAAGCCATGTCAGCTTGGACGAATATGGGCTGGATTCGATTCTGGTGGTGCAACTGGCCGAAAATCTCGCCAAGGTTTTTGCCCATGTCAACAGCACACTGTTTTTTGAACACAAATCCGTGCAGGCACTGGCGGCGCACTTTAAACGGACACAGGCGGATCTGGTAACCGGTTTGTTCGCATCGGNNCATCGGCAAAACACGCCGAAACAAACACGCCGGCGAAATCGGCCGGGCCCGTACCGCGGAATCTGTTCAGCGATTCGCGGCGGCTTGAGGCGTCGCCGCCCGGCTCTTGGCAATCCTCGCTCTCTCAGCAAACGTCACCTGGACT
>DJFO01000236.1 GCA_002432555.1 Marinagarivorans sp. UBA5870 | reverse complement strand
GGTCGGCACCAGGGTGCGCGAGATAATGTAGGAGGCGAGCATGGCAAACACCACCGCCTGACCCATAGGCACAAATAAAGACCGCGCAAATCCCTCGAGGAAAAACATGGGCACAAACACTATGCAGATGCACAGGGTGGAGACGAGGGCTGGCCCGGCAATTTCCCGTGCGCCGTCGAGTATGGCCTCCACCGGCGCTTTGCCCAGAGTGAGCTTNNTGCCAGTTGATGTTCTCGATGGTCACGGTGGCGTCGTCGACCAGGATGCCGACCGCCAGCGCCAGACCGCCGAGGGTCATCAAATTGATGGTCTGGCCGAGTAAATAAAGTGCAATCAGTGAGCTCATGATCGCCAGCGGAATGGAAACCGCAATAATACAGGTGCTGCGCCAGTTACCGAGAAACAGCAGAATCATGGCGGCCGTCAGCGAGGCGGCGATAAGCCCCTCGTGCAGCACATTGCTGATGGCGGCGCGCACGAATATCGACTGGTCGAACATCAGCTTGATGTCGAGGCCCTCAGGCATGCTGGCGAGAATATCCGAAATGGAATTTTTCACGTGGTCCACGGCCTCTATGGTGGAGACTCCGCCGTAGGCGAGCACCGAATTGAGCACGCTGCGCGCGCCGTTCTGGCGGGCGATGGTGGTGGAGGGGTCGTAACCGTCGCGCACATTCGCCAAGTCTTTTACTAAGAGGGTGCGGCCGTTCGGATAGGTGCGCACGGGAATATTGCCGATCTCCGCCAGACTTGGAATATTGCCGTTGAGCTTGATATCAAAATCCTGCGCGCCAATTTTCATGGTGCCGGTGGGCAGTACCAAATTCTGGCGGCCCATGGCGTTCACCAGTTCCGCCGGCGTCACCCCGTGGGCGAGCAGGGCTGCCGTGTCGAGATCGACCGAAACCTGGCGCCGTCGCGCGCCGTAGGGCGCGGTAAGGGAAAGCCCTTTTTTGCTGGAAATAATCGGCCGCAAGGCGGTATTGGCGGCGTCCGCAATTTCGATATCGGATAACGTGGTGCTCGACATGCCGAGCTGAATGACGGGCAGCTCTGACGCCGAATAACGCCGCACCCGCCCGGGCTGGGTGCCGGGCGGCATGAACCGCGCCGCGCCGTTGGCGCTCATGGTTGCCTGAGTCATAGCCGCGTTGATATCGGTCCCCGGCTGAAAATACACCTTGACCAGTCCCAGGCCCGCCAGGGCGAGGGACTCCGTATAGGCGATATCGTCCACCGCCTGGCCGAGTTCGCGTTCGGCGGGGCCGGTGATGCGGTCCGACATTTCCTTAGCAGTGAGGCCGCGGTACTCCCACAATTGGGCCACCACAGGAATATCGATGGCCGGAAAAACGTTGGTGGTCATGCGGCCGAGCACGTAGGGTGTGGCCAGTACAATAAGCAACGCCGCCACTATAAAAGTATAGGGGCGGCGCAGGGCAAGTTCGACAATCCACATATTTTGGTTTTAGTGTACCCCCTTTAATGAAAGAAATTAAAACGTCGTGGCAAAGGTGAGGCCTACCCACCGCCGATAAGGCCATGGGTTGTAGCTCACCCAGCCGACTTCGTGGGCTTTATTATCGAAGGCATTTTTGATCACGAGGCTGATATCGAAGCCCTCGTTCGGATCGCCAAAACCTATGGCGGCGTCCGTGCGCGAGTGCCCGGGCACGCGGCTGTAGGCCGACAGGTCGTCCGCATTCAAATAACTGCTCGACACAAAAGTGTTAAAGCTGGAATGAAATTCCGTGCCCCAGACTGGGATACGGTATTCCGCGCCGCCGTTGATCGACCACAGGGCAGCGCCGGGCAGGCGGCTGCCGGTTTGATCGACAAAGGCGCCCGGCAGATAAGCGAGTTCCGCCGGTTTCGGTGAATTTTTGAAATCCTCATAGTGGGCGTCGTTGTAGGCACCGCTAAACCGCAAACTGAGATTGGGAATGCCGGTGTAGGTACCGTCAAATTCCACCCCCTGCACCTCGACTTCGTTCACGTTGCCCTGGGATGTGATATAGGCAGTGGCCACGTCCGGCGCTTGACCGTTGGTAATGTTGATCTGCGTCTGAAATTCGTCCACCGTGCGAATCGCCTGCTGATAGTCTTTGATGTTCATCAAAAACCAGTTGGCGTTGAGGGTCACAGTATCGTCGAACAGGAAGGTTTTTATGCCGATTTCATAGGCGTTGGTTTTTTCCGGTTTTACGCCCTCGGGTACGCCATTGATGTGAAATGCCGTGCCGGATTTTTCCCCGTACTGCCACGCGCCGTACACCTTGAAACCCTCGGCGATTTCGTAACTCTGGCTGAGCAGTGTGGTGTAGAGGGTATCTTCGTAATTGCTCTCGACATAGGGGACCAACTGACCGATCTGCGCGGCGCGAATCGCTTTGGCGGCCCCCACCTGCGCCTTTTGCGCGGCCGTCAAAGTATTGTAAGCCGCACCGGGCACATCGGTAATCGGCACTCCAAAATATCGGTTGGCGACTTGGTCTGCCACACTGAGCTGCTCGATGGAGTTGTTGTTGACCAGCGTCACCGTGCCATCCGGGTTACGAATATTGGTTCCCAAATTTCCGTTGGTAACGGAATCGAACCCGCCTAAGGGAATGCCGCGCACGGAGGAAGGGTTCAGGATCCGGCCGGAGCCGTGGTTCTCCAGGAGCAGCGAATCGGCGGTGGTGCGGTCCTCGGTGCCCACCCGCAAGCCGGCGGTCAATTCGGCGGCCTCGTGCCAGTCCCAGCTGATCTGGCCGAAAATGGCATTGCTTTGGGTATTGACCCACGTGTGGCCGTCGCGCCGCCCGTTATCGAGGCTGTCCTGCAGGAGCGCGCGTCCCGCGCCGCGGTTCACGCCCGCATAACGGTCGAGGAGGTTGTATTGGCTCGACGACGCAAACCAGGCCCCCGCGTCGGAACCCCAACCTGTTTTAGAGCCTATATCATTGTCCGTTTGGAAGAAAAATACCCCGGTGCGGTATTTAAAGGCATCGCTGGTGCTGCCGTCCCAGATAAATTCCTGGCTGTATTGCCGGTAATAAACACCGCCGCCGCCGTCGATATTGATATCAAAGGGTGTGCCTTCATCGTTGTGGGCGTCAAAGGAATATTCGCGTACCGCAGTGATCGACGTGAGTTTGCTGTTATCGAGCGCGTAATCCAGTTGGACCGAGGTGCCGCGGTTGGATACCGTCTGTCCTTCGAGCTGATTGAAATAGGTTTTTTCGAGCTCCTCCCCGGAGACGTAATCTTCATAGGTATAGAGATCGCCACCAAAATCCCGACCGACAAACCAGTCGCGCGCCGGCACCCAGGTGCGCTGGTTTAAATCATTGAGGTTGGGATAGGAATAATAGCCGGCAAACTTCGCTTGCGCGGTGGTGCCCGTGGGGTCGGTCGGTTGGCCGTTGGCGTAAAATTCCGGCTGGCTGTGATAAAAGGTGAGGCCGTTTTGCAACTGCGGCGCCTTGGATTCCGTATCGAGGCTCCAGCGCGCTTCGAACCTTTCGTTCGGTGTCAGCAACAATTGCACCCGGCCGCTTAGCCGGTTTTTATCGTACATGGTGGAGTTGTAGTTGTAGCGGTTTTCGTAATAACCGCGCCCTTTGTCCACCACAAAGGAACCGCGCCAGGCGAGCACGTCGTCAATTACAGGTCCGCCGCTTGCGCCTTTAATAATGATCGCTTGGCGGTCGCCCAGGGTGATGGACAGGTCCGACTGCTGCTCAAATGTGGGTTTTTTGGTAGTGACATAAACCGCCCCCGAGCTGCCGCCCTTGCCACCCCAGGTGCCCACCGGCCCACGAAACCCTTCCACGGTTTCCACATCGTAAAAATCGAAGTTGCCCAGCGCCGTAAGGCCAAAACTCACACCGTCCTGCACTACCAGCACGCTGGGGTCCTGCACTTCGGCAAAAGCGCGTTTACCCACGCCGCGAATGGAGAGGGAGGCTCCACGGGTATTGTTCTGGTTGAACGTCACGTTTGCCAAACGTTTGGAAATCGCTTCGTAATCCATACCGAGCTCGCGGTCGAGCACATCGCCGGCCACTATGGACTGAGATACGGGCACGTCGTAAACCTTGTCGAGTACTTCAACGCCGGTGGTCGTTATTTTGGCTCCGGTCACCAGCACTTCTTCAACGGTCTGCAGGGGTTCAACGACCTCCTGCGCGTTGGCCAAGCTGGAATTTAAGCCGGCGGCACTAAGACTCGCCGCACCGAAAATAAGCGTTGCAAGCGGGTTGCGGCGAAAAGGCAAATTGCGGTTCTGAACCAATGATCGGCGAGCACTCATGAGACTTCCTAAATTAATGCGGTATGAGAGAGCCCGCCAAGTGCAAGCTGTATACCAATCAAAAAAAAATACCTATACCAATATTTTCTTTCTATATAACCCGTTACCGAGCCACCTGCATTAAAGGGCCCCGCAGGGGTTTTTTTCGCGATTTCCGGCTGGCTGCAGATTTTTTTGGCTTGAACCCTGTGTGTCAGATTTAGGGTGAGGTGCTGTAAATACGGCAGAGAAATCGAGTGGCCTGTGAAGAATGCAACACTTAAACGCAATGGTGACGACCGAATATTGCAATGACAACAATAGAGGAACTCGTGTTGCGGTTCTGCCCTACGCATAACCTCGCGAAAACTCGCTACATTGGCGGACGTAGGGCGGAAGCCCATAAACGATCCGCCAGCCGGACTATTTCACAGGCGTGAGACGTGATTGGATTTTGTCCCGCCCGGCAATCGCGCAGGCGTGATCCGTTTTACCGCCGCCGACACCTATGGCGCCTATGACTTGTTCGCCAACCTTCAATAATATTCCGCCCGGGCGGGCGTTCAACGATGTATCCGCCGCTATTTGATCGGCCAGCGTCTTGTCGGTTGGGAGTTTTTCGTGCAGGTCTAACGTGGCGCTCTGGAATTTGAGTGCCGTCACGGCTTTGGCGGTGCTGGACTGAACGCCGCGGGGCGAAGTGCCGTCGGCGGCGAGCAACGCTTTGAGAACCCCGGCCGAGTCCACTACGCTCACGCCGATTTTTTGGCCGCCGTCGGCCGCACAGGTCGCGATCGCCACTTGCGCAGCTTCAATGGCTAACGCCAAAGCGGGCCCTTCGGCGGCTGGGACCCTGACGGGGGCTTGGTTTGCCACCGGTGCTGGCTGCTGTCCATTTACTGGTAGGCTGAGCAGTGGCAGGAGGGCGCAAAATAAAGGTGCGAATTTTTTCATAGGAATTTCTCTCTCTAAATAAGCAGTATATTTTTTTTGAGCGAACTAATGAGCCCACAGAGCACCAGCAGCTTGCCATTACGCTTGTCAAGCGCCGAGGCCATTACGACCGGTAATCCAGCCGGCGCCGGCCTGACGTTTTTCCCACATATTGTTGGGCGCCGGTGGCGGTGCGTCATGGCAAGAAATGTGCCGCGCCAGGCAAACGAGCGGCGTTGCGGAAATGCCCGCTGCTGCGCAAACCTCGACCACCTGCTGCTAACAAAACAACACGCGGATGTTGAAAATCGAACATTTATCGCCGAGCGCGGGGCGTTCTGTGGCTTCTCGCGCACCTACCAGATTGTTTCCCCCTCCGAAAAACCGCTCTTCAAATTGGCCGCACCCGTGGTAACAGCCGCTTCCATCAAGGGAGAAAGAGCACCTGAGCCGTCGCGCCTGCCTTTGACGCGCAGAAAATTCTTTTTGGCTTGATAATTGCCAAACGCCTGGACCTCACTTGTTTTGCAATGTTCGTTTTAGAGCTGGTTGCTGCTTTCATAGTGCGTCCCTGTCCCAGTGGCGCAACCCAAAAAAATACAGCGACTTTTTGTTATTGGAGAGAGAGACCTATGTATTTCCCAAATTCTAAATTGACCGCCGCGGTACTGGGCGTGGCCTTGCTGGTCGGCGGGTCCTATTCCGCCGTCGCCCACCACGCCTTTTCCGCCGAGTTCGATGCGCAAAAGCCGGTCGAAGTATCCGGCGTGGTGACCAAGGGCAAATGGGTTAATCCCCACAGTTGGATTTATCTGGACGTGAAAGAGCCGGACGGCACCGTCAGTAACTGGGGTTTTGAATTCGGCTCGCCCTTTGCCCTGAAACAAAAGGGCCTGACCAAAGCAACGCTGCCGGTCGGCACCCAAATTACGGTGAAAGGCTATTTGGCGAAGGACGGGCAAAAATACGCTTACTCCACGAGTATTACCCTGCCCGACGGGCGCGTGTTCCAGACCGGCGGCGCGCAGGATGCACCGACCCGTCCGGTTACACCCGCCCCTTGAAACGCGGCAGACCGCCGTCCCCCGCTAATTGAATGTGGAGATTGAGTTTTGCGAGCTTTATTCCTGAATAATCATTACATCAATGCCGGACAAAAAATCGGCGGTTTGATTGCCGCCACGCTCCTGGTGTTGGCCGCGGTGGAAGTTTCCGCTGCGGAAAAAATACCGCGTCTCAAAGGCAAGCCGAATTTCTCTGGAATTTGGCAGACCACCAGCGCGGCCGACTACGACTTGGAACCCCATGCCGCCCGCGTCGACGCACCGCCCGGACCGGGTGTTGTGGAGAGCGAGGATGGTTTAATTCCCTATTTGCCGGAAGCCATAACCAAGCGGCAGAAAAATTTCGCCGAGCGCCATGTGGCCGATCCACGCTTAAAAGGTTGGACCCTCGGTGTGCCGCGGGGTATCTACTACCCGGAGCCGTTCCAAATTTTTCAGCGGCCGCGCGATATCACCATCCTGCATCAGTTCGGCCATTCGGTGCGCACCATCCACACGAACGGCACCGACCACCCGGCGGATCCCAATGACTGGTGGCTAGGCGATTCCCGTGGTACCTGGGAGGGCGACACGCTGGTGGTGGACGTCAAGCACTTTAATGACGAAACCTGGCTCGACCGCTCTGGCAACTATCACAGCGACGCCCTACACGTGGTGGAGCGGTGGAAATTCCTCGATGCCAATACCATTGAATACCGGGCAACCATCGAAGATGAAAAAGTGTTCAGTAAACCCTGGAGTCTCAGCGTGATCCTGCATCGCCATCGCGAAAAGAATTTCCAGTTGGTGGAGGATTATCGTTTTACGCTCGATTACGACCACTACTATCCCTATCCCGCAGAAAGAGCCCCCGGCGCCTTACCGCCTGCCGCAGGGACGCCTGCCGCAGGGTCGCCTGCCGCAGGATCGCCTGCTAAAGAATCTCCTGCTAAAGAACTGCCGACGTCTGCGGATGCCTCGTCCGGTGTTGAAACCGTTCAAGTGATCGGCAAGCGAGAGGGCAACTACACCATCATTACCGAAGACGCGCAGAAGCTGGTCGAGATGCCCGGTGCCTTGGGCGATCCGCTCGGAGCCATTACCGCTCTGCCGGGAGTCATTGCACCGGCGGAAGGCGGCGAGCCGGCGGTGCGCGGGTCGGCCCCGGAGGACAACCGCTACTATATCGATGGCATGCCGGCGGGCTATATCTTTCACGCGTTCAATACCTCCATATTTGACGAGAATATCGTGCAAGATTTTCGACTGTATTCCGCAGGCTTCGGCGCCGAGTACGCGAATGCCACCGGTGCCGTTTTCGATATACGTCTGCGTGATCCCGCCCGTCAGGACTGGTTGACCACCGCCAATCTGTCATTCTTGCGCGCCGGGGTGCTGCTGGAAGGGGGCGTTACGGAAAACTCGGCGTTGTATCTGTCCCTGCGCCGCGGCCTGCTGGAGTTGTTTCTGCCCGAGGACGACGAGCCCAATGAAGAAGGCATCCGTATCCAATCGCCGCCCACCGACTCGGATTACGTATTCAAATATCTCTGGTCGCCCGCCGCGGATAACCGGTTGAGTGTGAACCTCGTCGGCGCTCGCGACGGTGTCGAGGCGGAGTTGGCCGACTACTCGGATATCGCGCAGGAGAATCCGGACTTCGCCGGGGACGCCGCCCTGGAAGACGCTTTCGACAGCCAGAGCCTGGTTTGGGATCGCACCCTCAGAGGGGGACAGCAGCTCAATCTGGTGGTCGCCCACTACCAAAACCACGACGACCTGCACTGGGGCGCGGGCTATTTCAGCGAACTGGAACTGGACAATCTGCTGCTCAAAGGCGCTGTCGTCCTGCCGCTCGGGGCCCATCAACTGCGATTCGGCGCGGAAGCCAATCGTAATGACTACACCTATGCCACTCGCAGCGTATTGTTTATTTGTACGGATTTTGAGCCGGACTGCGGAGACGACCGGCGGGAGATCATCGATTTTACCCAGGAGGTCGAGGTCAGCGACGCGAGTGTCTATCTCGTGGACCTCTGGCAGCTCCATCCCGCCCTCAGTGTGGAGTCCGGCCTGCAATGGCATAGGAACGATTACACTGACGAGGACTTCCTTCATCCGCGCCTGGCGACGACTTGGCAGTTCAGCGAGCCGGTCGCCATGACAGCATCAGCGGGCAGTTACGACCGATTCCCCGATTTGGAGACGGTGATGCCCGGGGTGGGCAATCCGCGCCTGCAGTCCTATAGAGCTCGCCACTACACCCTTGGGTTGAAAGGCGATTGGGGCAGCGCCTGGAATTGGAGCACCGAGCTTTACCACAAAACCCTCAGCCACTTGCCCCTCGCCCTGGACCTCGATCAGCCGGACGCAGCAGATTTGTACAGCAATGACATTGAAGGGGAGGCCCAGGGAATAGACCTTTTCCTGAACCGCAATCGCACCGACGCCTGGTACGGCTGGCTGTCGGTCAGCTACGCCCTGAGCGATCGCACCAACCTGCGCACCGGCGAAACCCGCACCTATACCCTCGATACTCCGGTGGTGGTTAATCTGGTCGCCAATTACACTTTTGCTCCCAAGTGGGATGCCGGCATCCGCCTGACCGCCAAAAGCGGCGAGGCAACGACCGAGATCATCGGAGTGAAGCAGAATCCCAATTTTCCCGATCGCTACCAACCGGTCTATGGTGAGCCCTACGCCGATCGCCTCCCCTTTTACGCGCGTTTGGATTTCCGCGTGAGCCGGGAGCTCGATCTCTTCGGCAATCCCGGCGCCGTTTTCATTGACGTTCTCAACGTGCTGAACCGGGAGAACATCAGTGAGGTGGGGCTCGATTACGACAAGGTTAATGCCACCGGGGAACTGCATGTGGAGAAACAGGCGGACTTCGGCACCTTCGGCTCGATCGGCGTTAAATTTTCGTTTTAAAGGCGGGTTAGCCGGCGCCTGCGCCCGTGAGGGTGAGCCGCGGCGCGCGCGACGGCGAGAGGCATGGTGCCAAGGGTCGTAAAGCGGCGGGTTGCACAGCCGCGCGGGTTCAGAAAGCGGGAGGCGTGCTCTTCCGATGCCCCTATGCTCGACCGCGGCGCGGTACCCTAACGGCGGCCCCGGCGGCGGATATTTGAGCTCCCACGGGCGAAAGTTGCGGCGGCGGCGGCCGATTTCAGGTAAGGTGCGCGGCCTGGAGCAGGCCAGGAGTGATTGGCAAGGTTCACGCCGATCCTTATCGATGAATTCGGCCGCCGCCGGCAATTCCGCCCACCTGCAGGGCGTCGCCTTGTGCCGGTGCGCCATTAGGACACTTTTCTTTATGTCGTTTGACCAACTCGGCCTGCGCGCCGAAATCCTGCGGGCTATCGCCGAGCAGGGCTACACTTCCCCCACTCCAATTCAAGCCAAAGCCATTCCGGCGGTATTGCGCGGCGGGGACCTGCTCGCCGGCGCTCAAACCGGCACCGGCAAAACCGCTGGCTTTACCCTACCGCTGCTCGAGCGGCTGATGCAGTCCCGCAAACCGGTGAGCGGCCGGCGCCCGGTGCGAGCGCTGATCATCACGCCCACTCGCGAACTGGCAGCACAGGTCTTTGAAAGCGTCCGCACCTACGGGCAGTTCCTGCCCCTGCGGTCCCAGGTCGTCTTCGGTGGTGTTGGCATCAATCCGCAAATGGCCCACCTGCGCGGCGGCGTGGACATACTCGTCGCCACCCCCGGCCGGTTGCTCGACTTGGTCGGCCAGAACGCCGTCTCCCTGCGCGAAGTAGAGATCCTGGTGCTGGACGAAGCGGACCGTATGCTCGACATGGGATTTATCCACGACATTCGCAAGGTGCTTGCGCTGCTGCCGAGCCAGCGACAGAACCTGCTCTTTTCCGCGACTTTTTCCGATGACATCAAGGCCCTGGCGGACCGGCTCCTCCGCCAACCGGAGCTCCTTGAAGTCGCGCGGCGCAACACCACCGCCGAGACCGTTCAGCAATTGGTGCACCCGGTTGACCGGCAGCGCAAACGGGAACTGTTGGCCCATCTCATACACGAGGGCGACTGGCGGCAGGTACTGATTTTTACCCGCACCAAACACGGAGCCAATCGGCTGGTCGAGCAGCTGTTGCAGGACGGCATCAGCGCCGCCGCGATTCACGGCAATAAGAGCCAGGGCGCCCGCACCAAAGCCCTGGCGGATTTCAAACGCGGCGCCGTGCGCGCGCTGGTCGCCACCGACATNNNCGAACTGCCCAATGTGCCGGAAGACTACGTGCACCGCATAGGGCGCACCGGCCGGGCGCAGGCGGAGGGCATAGCAGTTTCTCTGGTCTGCATCGACGAGCACAAATTTTTAAAAGACATAGAGCGGCTTATCAAGCGCCGTATCGAGCATGAGGTGGTGGAGGGTTTTGCACCGGATCCGTCTATTCCTGCTGAGCCGGTGCAATTGCGCCAAGCTCGCGGCCGAAATCAGGGCGGCGGCAGTGCCGATGCGCGGCAGCGCGGCGGCGGTGCCCAACAGCCGCGCGAGCAGCGGCGCCCGCAAGCGAAACCCTGGGTTGCCGGCGATGGGGCTCCGGGGCGCGGCCGCGGACGCGGCGCACGGGGCGGCCGAGATTCTGCCCGGCACTGATTTTTGCTGGCCGCGGAGCGACCAGCCGCCGCTTCCGCGGGGGGTTTACCTTCGATTGCCGGCTTGTTCTAATGGGCCCTCCTCGAGGAGCCACTTTATTTATTGACCTTTTTCAAGAAAGGAGTGTTTTATGCGTAAACCCGAACTCATCAAAGCCGTGGCGGAAGTTGCGGATCTGTCCGAGCGACAGGCGGATGCCGTACTGGCGGCGGTGCTGGAGCAGATTACGAACGCCCTGAGCCGGGGCGAGACGGTCAATCTGGTGGGTTTTGGCTCCTTCAGCGTAAAAGCCCGTCAGGCGCGGCAGGGCCGCAATCCTAAAAACGGCGAACCCATCCAAATTCCCGCCTCCAATACCCCTACGTTCAAAGCGGGCAAAGGCCTCAAAGACGCTCTTCAGTAAAACCAGGGCACTGCGCCCTAGGTCGGCCATGAAGCTGCACTGGCAGATACTCCTCGCCATTTTCCTGGCGGTGGTGGTCGGTTCTATCTTGGAGCCGCATCACGGCCTGGGCGGATTTACTTTCGTCGCGCTGTTCGAATTCCTCGGCACCCTTTTCCTGAATGCTCTCAAAATGATCGTGGTGCCGCTGATCGTCTCGTCGATCATCTGCGGGGTAGCGAGCGCCGGGGTGGGCGATAACCTCGGCCGCATGGGAGCCAAGACCATCGGCCTTTTTGTGCTGTCCACAGTCCTGGCGGTACTCATGGGGCTCACCCTTGTGAATGCCACGCAGCCGGGCATTGTCGACGGCCGCCCGGCCGGCGAAATTCTCAACCTGACGCCCCCCGCCGAGCTGCAGGCGAATCTCAGTCAAGTTCAGGCGGGCGATGGCGCCGCCGATATTGCCAACCTCTTCCTGCGCTTGATCCCCACCAATGTGGTGAGCGCGGCGGCGAGCGGCGATATCCTCGGGCTCATAGTGTTCGCGCTCTTGTTCGCCGTCTTCATGCTGCGGGTCGCGCCGCAATACACCCAAATCCAGCAGACGTTCTGGCAGGGTGTTTTCGAGGTCATGATGGCCATGACCCTGTTTATCATGCGATTTGCTCCCATAGGCGTATTTGGATTAGTGGCCAAAACGGTCATCACCACTGGCTTTGCCGCCTTCGCACCCCTCTCGGTATTTTTCTTCACGGTCATGGCCGCGCTGCTGCTTCACCTGAGTGTGACCCTCGCGCTGCTGCTGCGGGTGCTCGGGCGGGTCAGCCCCCTGCAGCACATCAAGGCGATGGGACCGGCGCTGCTCACGGCATTTTCCACGGCCAGTTCCTCCGCCACTTTGCCGGTCAACATCGAATGCCTGGAGAAAAACGTCGGAGTGTCCACCAAAACCACGTCTTTTGTCCTGCCCCTGGGCGCCACCCTCAATATGGACGGCACCGCCCTCTATGAATGCGTGGCGGCCATGTTTATCGCACAGGCCTACGGTCTGGACCTCACTTTTATTCAGCAGTTTACGATCGTACTTTTGGCGGTGCTCACCTCCCTCGGCATGGCGGGTATACCGGCGGCGAGTCTGGTGGCGATCAGCGTCATACTCACCGCTGTCGGCCTGCCACTCGAAGGTATAGGC
>DJFO01000425.1:15948-16093 GCA_002432555.1 Marinagarivorans sp. UBA5870 | reverse complement strand
CGGTTTTCTGACCCCGATTTCCGGGCCCTGATTTCCCGGACCCGTTGCGTGGTGTAGCCTGGTGACTCGCGGAGTGCGCGGCGGCCCTTGAGGGGTTGTCCCACTCTTACATCACACAAGATACACGGGGAGTCGGGCGATGAAT
>DJFO01000425.1:5915-15846 GCA_002432555.1 Marinagarivorans sp. UBA5870 | reverse complement strand
CGGCCGGGTCAACCGGGCGCCGCGGCTGGTCGAGGCGCAACAATTCGGCGCGGTGGTGGTGCTCGATTGTGATCGCGGGCCCGGCCGTTACGCCTCCCACTGCGCCATGGAGCGGGCAGTTGCGCGGGCCGAAACCTTCGGCGTCGGGGTGTGTCTGGCCAAAAACACCACCCACTGGGGGCGTGCTCACGCCTACGCGAGTCGGGCAGCGCAAGCGGGGTGTGTCGGTATTTGCACCACCAATGCCATGCCGACTATGGCCATTGGCGGGGCGAACAAAGCGGTGATCGGCAATAATCCACTGGCCATTGCCGTGCCCACCGCGCAAACCGATCAGCCGGTGGTGCTGGATATGGCCATGAGTCAGGCGGCGGTGGGCAAAGTCGGCACTTGGCTGCGCGAGGGCAAGCCGCTGCCGGACAATTGGGGCATCGACCGCGAGGGCAGACCGACTAATGATCCGCGGGCTATTTTGACCGGGGCGGTACTGCCGATGGGCGAACACAAAGGGGCCGGTTTGGCCGTGATGTTCGAACTGCTGACCGCCGCTCTCGCCGGTGCGGCTTTCACACAGGAACTTGGTGGCCGCGACGCCAGCGGTCTCGATCCGGAATCCAGCAAACTTTTTATCGCGCTCAACCCGGCGGCTTTTCTCGAACGCGAGTTGTTTTATCAACGCTGCGCACAGTTTATCGAGTACCTGCAACAATCCGCCGCGCCTTTTCTTTACCCCGGCGAACGCGGCTGGCAGACGCGCGCGCAACAATTGCGCGAGGGCGTGCGGCTGCACGCAGATATAGTGACGCAGCTTGAGGGCGTGGGAATTCGCTTGTTGTGAAACCGGGACCGCTCGCCGGCGGGCGCCTCGCCGCCAGTTGATGGTCAGCGGAAAATTAAAACCGCACGGGTTTTATTCTCGGGAATCGGGACCGGACGCGGATTTTGCCCGGCTCGTCCCGCCGCTGGCGCGACCGGGTTACGCGGATCACCAGCGGCATCCACTCTGCGCGAACGCCACCGCCACCGCTTAAAAAGCGGTTTAAAGTATTTCCGCTAGCCAGCGCTCGGTTTCATCGAGGGCACGCTGATATTCTCGGCTCTCCGGTCCCGCTTTTAGCACCATGAGCGCGCGCATTTGTCGCAGTCGCTCGCTCCATCCCGCCGGCAAAACTTTTTGCTCCCCCTGGGTTACCTGCAGCGGATCCTGCGCCGCGTGGCCGCGGCGAAACAGTTGGCGCAACAAGTTAAGCTGCCGCAGCAGCACCAGGTTGAGGGTGATTTCGTCGACGCAGAGGGTTTTTTCTCCCTTCAACCGCGCCCAGAAGTCGCGGCCATAACGGCGGCCGGTGTGCCAGGCAGCGCCGAGGGCGGCACCGGTGAGGCTGGCGGCGCCGAGGCTAATCCCCGCCAACAGAAGGTCGACCCCGGCCCCTATGGCGGCGCCGGTCGCGGCGGCCGAGGCCGCATCTATGCCAAACGTCTTTAGGGTGGCCGGATCAAAGAGATCCATCTGCCACTCCCCGTTCTGCACGGGCAGGCGTGCCAGCTGCACATCCGCCGGGTCAAAGCGCAGTAAATCCAACACCGCGCGCAGGCACTGTTGTTCCCGCGCGCGAACCCGGTTCTGTAAATCTGCGACGGGCTCTGACCCGGGGCGCTCTGGCACTGTGAGGGTAACCGTCTCCACCAGCAGCCGGGCGACCTCCGCCACACAGGCGCCGTGCATCTGCCGCCATTCCTGCGCGCGGGTATCCAGCNNTTGCTGCAGTGGTTGATACCAGGTTTCCAGCAGCGTCTGCAATTTTTGATAAAGGCGCTGTTCCGCGGCGAAATCGAAGGCGACCGTGTCGAATTCCACCAGCGCGTGCAGGCCCAGTTCGGCGAGTGCGCTGCGCCAGGCCTGCGGCTGGGATTTTTCTTCGCCGATAAAATTCAGCACCGGTAGGATCGGTCGAGCGGCGAGGGCGAGGCTTTGGATTTCCTGCCGATATTTCTCCAGCACCTCATCGCGGCAGTCGATCACATATAAAAGCGCGTCGCACGCGAGCGCCTGCTTCAGCACTTTGGTTTCCTGCTCGAATTCCACTCCGGCCCGCAGGACGAAATGTTCCAGGCAAGCGCGTCCGCGCAGGCCGTTGGCCTGCAGGGTCTGCAGCTCGGCGCCCAGGGCGATCGAATCTTCCAGGCCTGGCGTATCGCGCAATTCGAGAGAGTGCGCGCCGGTGAGGCGCAGGCGCGCCGCCTCCACGTGCCGGGTGGTGCCGGCGCTGTTGCGCACCTCCCCGAACCGCCGGTTGCGCAGCAGAGTGCGCAGGAGAGAGGTTTTACCCGTGTTGGTGTGGCCAACCACGGCGAGGGTCAGGGTGGTCCCGGGCTGGCTATCTGCTGTCCCAGGCTGGCTATCTGTCACAGGCTTACGACCTGTTGCGGCTCAAGACCGGCACCGGCCGCGCTCTCCAACCATTGGTAATAGCGGGTGGGCGACTGCAGCACCAGCCAAAAATCGGCGGCGCCCCGGGCGTTCGCCATCTGCCGGATCATGCGCTGCAAGCCGCGGTCCGGGGTTTTATCGCCATCGACCAACAGGGCCGCCGCGCGCTTTGCCGCGCGCAGCACGGCTTCTGCCTGCGCGAGGCTGGCGGCATCCCGCACATTGATCCAGTCCGCCTGTTGCTGCGCCGCCGCCGGCAGGGGAAATTGTTGCGGCAGCTCCAGGCCGAGCCAAAAAACGTCGTGCGGCAGCCGCGCCGGTGCGGCCGCGACGGCCGATCCGGCGGCCGGAGGGTGCGTATCGGGGTCGACGATAACCCGAGTTCCATCGGTCGCGGCGAATTGGCGTTGCAGGTGGACGTAGTAGGGCGAGTTCAAGTCCCAGCGTCGGCGGGCGCGCACCCGCAGCTCCATCCATCGGCAGACCCCGCCCGCGAAGAGGCGAGGTAAGAGGCCGTACACCAGCAGGCATTCGAGGAGGAAGAGGGCCCAGGTGCGCCGAGCTCCGGCCTCAACCGCAGCGGCGTCGATGCGACTGGCCGCCACCAGGTTCGCGTCGGGCACCACCAGCCCCAGGTGGGTCAGGGGCGCGCCGAGCCACTCGGTAAAACGGACAAGACTGTCGCCGTGCAGCAGGGTGGATTCCCAAACAAAATCAAATTGGCGGAGCGTGAACAGGAGCACCAGACCGGCCAGGCCGCCGGCGAGAAAGCCGCTCCAGATGAGGTGATTGATCCAGCCGAGCCGCCAGCGGGCGGTGCCGCGAAACATCTGCGTCAACCAGGCCCGGCTCGCCGCCTGCGCGGCGGTAGGATTGGGGCGGGCGGGCAAGAGGCGCTCGAGCAGATGCCGAAAAGCCGGGGCCAGAACGCCGGCGTGCTCTTGTCTTAGGGTCAGCAGCCACAGGGTCAAAGATAGCCAGCTTAAACCGAGCAGGCCCGCCAGCACCCAAAAAATATTGAGACGATGGCCGTCGGCCGCCAGGCCCTTCACGGTGGTGACGGCGCCGGCGAGGGCGGCTAAAACCATCGCCGCGCACAACAGGTAATGGAAAATTCGCGGCGCTTGGTGCAAGGCTTCGGCAATGTCGGGCCGCTGGGCCAAAACGCGGTTGNNAGTTGCGCGCGTGGAGCCAGGTGTGAAAGTCCGCGCCGCCGGCTGCGATCGGCGGCGGCGCTAGCGGGCCGCAGGTTTCGTCGATTGCGCGGATTTGCTCGGCGAGCAACTGTTGCGGAGCGGATAGAGGCACTGGTCTAGGTCAGTCTGGGTGAGCCGGGGAAAATACCATTCGAGGTGCGCAAATGGTAGCGCGACCGCAGCTGGTCTTACTCAGCGGTGCCGGTGCGCAAGCGGTTGACGTAGGCGTGGGCGAGGCGGGTCGGTTCCGGCAAACGGTAGCCGCGCAGGCAGGCCCGGGCAATTTGCAACGCGTCCGCCACGCTCATACCGGTGCCGGGAGAGATAAAAATCGGCCGGGAATTTTTTCGACTGCGATAACAGAAGCCCCGGGATTCCCCCTGGTACTCCACGTGACTCAAGCTGCCAGGCAAAGGCCCGGGCTCGGTGAATTCGCCCACCAAAGGTTTTTTCCCGCAGCCGAGAGTCGGCACTTGCGCCACCAGTCCGAAATGGGTCGCTACGCCCATGCGGCGCGGGTGCAAAATCCCGTGTCCGTCCACCATCACCACGTCCGGTTTCAAGGTGAGGCGCTGCCAAGCTTTGAACAGTGCCGGCACTTCGCGAAACGACAGGTACCCGGGAATATAAGGCACCTCCACCTGATCCACCACACCGCTGTAGGCAAGGGGTTCCAGCGTCGCATAGTCGAGTACCACTATGCCGGCATAAACCACCCGGCTGCCGCGCGCGAGGGAAATGTCGACGCCGCCGATGGTGGTGGGCAGCTGGGTGAGCGGGGCGATACTGACCTTTTCGCGCAGCTGTTCCTGAATCTCTTTGAACTGGGCGGTGGTGCCGTGCCATTGGGGCGCATCCATAAAATCAGCTCGCAGTGGAGGAGTCCGAATTGTATAACCAGAAATGAATGCTGTGGCCGGGAATTTCCCCGGGCATATCGCCGGAAACGGCGGCGGCCGGAAAATCCTCGAGCCGGAACGCGCCGCCCTGGTAACGCGCCTTGCACCCGTTGATGCGAACCTTTTTGCTGGTGAGTTTTTTGGCGGTGAGGGCGTACTGCCGCACTNNACGCGGCTGCAGCGGGCGAGCGGACAGATTGATCAGCAGCAGGGTTTTCCCGCCGCCGGGGGTGTCGTGGCAGTAGGCGCGCAGCATATGGTGCGGACATTCCACCGCGAACACTCGAGTGCCCATCAGGGATTTCCACAGCCAGCTCAGCCAATAGTCCGGTCGCGGTTTGTGCGTCAGGCGGTCAATGAGGCCATACTCGCCGCCGACCAAGCTTTGTCGAATCATGACTTTTTGACCTTCCAGCGCCCCCTGGCCGAGCTGGTCGGCCCACCAGAAGCAGGAGATAAACCGGTCCGATAGTTTCGGTTGCCCACCGCATTGGGCGGAGCCGGTTTCTCCCGTCCAAAGCTCCGCCGTCGGGAAATACTCGTCGCGCCAGGCGCGCAGCTCGCGGCTGTATTTGGCAAAATCGTTGAGCGCTCGCGGCTTGAGCATGGAACTCCGGGTGGCGGTGCGGGTGCGCACGGGCGCCCGTTGGCTTTGGAACGGATAGTAGTGCCAGTCGACTATGTCCAGCGGCGTCTGGTGCTCGCGACAGACCTCGAGAAATTTGCGGGTGATGTTCGAAAAGGGTCTGATGGTCTCGCCCAATTTCGGCCAGAAGGCGCTGCCCGGGCCTATGATGCGCGCCGCCGGTAAATACTGCCGAATCACCCGTGCGAAGCGGTCGTAATCCACTGCCAAGGTGAACGCGCGCGGCTGGGAGCGCAAGCCGTGGAAAGCCCAATAAGCGTTGAGCTCGTTGCCCAGCTCGCAGACATCGATGCGGTAACCGCGCGCCTGGCTGTATTGCAGCAGCTTTTCCACTTCGCTCGCGCACCATTGGCCGTGTTGCTTGCGCTCAAACAGGCCGTACTTGACGGTAAAAGCGAACTTAAGCCCGTTGCGCTGGAGAAACTGATGCAGGTTGTCCCACATGGACTGGGTCAAGACCAGGCTGTTCGGCTCTGCCGCGGGCGCGGCAAAATAATGAATTTTATCCGCCTCCGACCCGCCGACACGCAGATAGGCGGGCGCCAGGGCCCGAGTGAGGGTGTCGAGTTTGGTGGAGTTGAGGTCCAGCGGCGGAATCCGCAAAGTCCCTAGGCCGCGCCGCGTGCCCGCACTGCCCTCCCACCAGAACCCGCCGGCGACCACCGAAATGTCCAAGGAAAAAGAGAGGTAACACTCGTCCACTTCCGCAACGGGCGCCGGCTTCGCCAGCCGGACGCTGACCGGCAAGCTGCGGACCGGTTTAGGTGGACGCCGGCGCGGCGGCCACAACAACCTCAGCCACCGAGGCAAAGTAGGAGGTGCGGCCGGCGNNCCCGGTGGCAGATGAGGGAATTGGCGTAGCTTCATTCATGGTCGATACTGAAGGCTGAGGTTGGCCGCCGGCCAAATGAGTGCTGATACGCTTAACGCACCTGCGTCGGTGCGCACCTTAAACGACGGTTTGTGACACTTTGATTAAGAGGACAGCGGATGCGCAGCGCAATTCATTTTTGGGTGACCGGCCGGGTGCAGGGCGTGTATTTTCGAGCGAGCACCCAAGCCACCGCCCGCGCCCTTGGTCTCACCGGCTGGGTGCGCAATTTGCCCGACGGCCAAGTGGAGGGCGTTGCCTGCGGGTCGCAACGGCAGTTGGACCATCTCGTGCGCTGGCTGCACAAGGGGCCGGAGCAGGCGCAGGTCACGCATCTGGAAATTGTGCCGGAGCCTGCGCAAGACTGGCAGGATTTTGCGATTCGTTAAACCAGCCCCCGTCGGGGCACAGAATTGTGTGGTCGTGTGAACGCAGCCGCACGGGCGCTATTGGAGGTGCCTGCGAAATGGGACGGCGAAGGCAAACACTCGACGCGGTGACATTAAATCCAAATCCAAATCCAAATCCAAATCCAAATCCAAATCCAAATCCCGAATTGCACCTGAGGCGGACGAAGACCGGCGCTAGGCACGCTTTTTAATGACCCGCGTTGGCTAATTTGCGATTGATTACTGCGGACCATTCCTTTTATAGCACAGCGAAATTTGTGCGCTTTCCAACACAGTTTTTTTTGTGAAAAATTCGCGATTGAAAGTATCGGATCAATCAGTTTGCGGAGTATTTCTCGCTCGCTCCGCGTTTGCCGGATTACACTCAGTGACAATGAAAAAATAAGCGAGAAAAATATGAAAACAATAAATATGTTATTCCTCGTATCCGCGGTGTCTCTGGCCGCCTGCGGCTCTGGCTCATCGAGCGGCTCCAGCGGTTCTAGCTCTTCGACAAGTTCCAGCTCTTCGTCGAGCAATTCCAGTTCTTCGACAAGTTCCAGTTCATCCTCCAGCAGCAGTGCTTCCACGTCTTCAAGTTCGTCTTCCAGCAGTTCCAGTTCGTCGGGCGTGGTGGTCCCAGTCGAGAGCAAAATCAAATTGAACCAACTTGGGTTTTTACCGGACGCACAAAAAATTGCCGTCGTGCCCGACTCCGGCGCAACCGAATTTCAAATCATAGGCGCGGACGGCGCAGCGGTTCATACGGGCACGCTCGGTGCGGCGGCCACTTGGGCGCCCTCCGCCGAGGTGGTGCGGCAGGCGGATTTTTCTGGCTTTACCGCCCCGGGTACCTACAAGGTGCGAGTGGCGGGTGTGGCGGATTCGGCCAGTTTTACCGTAGGGGACGGGATCTTTGACACGCTGCACGATGCGGCCGTGAAAGCGTATTATTTCAACCGCGCGAGCATCGAACTGACCGCGGCCTACGCCGGAGCTTGGGCGCGGCCGGCGGGGCACCCGGATACCACTGTGCGCGTGCACAGCTCCGCCGCCACCGCAACGCGTCCCGCGGGCACGGTCATCTCGGCGCCTAAAGGCTGGTACGACGCGGGCGATTACAATATATATGTCGTCAACTCGGGAATTTCCACTTACACGCTGCTGCTCGCTTTCGAACATTTCTCCGAATTTTATACCGCGCGGGATATCGAGATTCCCGAGTCGGGCAATTCGGTGCCGGATTTGCTCGATGAAATTCTTTGGAACCTCGATTGGATGCAGGCGATGCAGGACGAAGACGGCGGTGTTTACCACAAGCTGACCAACCAAAATTTCGACGGGGAAGTCATGCCGCACGCGGCAACGACTCAGCGGTATGTGGTGCAGAAAACCACGGCCGCAACGCTCAATTTCGCCGCTGTCATGGCGGTCGCCAGCCGCGTATTAGCCGCTTACGCGGAGGAATTTCCGGGCCGATCGGCGGCCTACGCCGGCGCGGCAACCAAAGCTTGGACCTGGGCCAAGGCCAATCCCAATATCCGTTACACGCAGCCTACCGACATAAAAACCGGCACTTACGGCGATGCTCAATTTGCCGATGAATTTGCTTGGGCGGCGGCGGAACTGTTTATTCTTACCGGTGAAGCGGTTTATCTCACGGAATTTTTTGCCACCGAGACGGCGGCGATCGTGCCCTCTTGGCCCGACGTGGGCGCTCTCGGATATATCTCCCTCGCCACTCACGGCGCAAGCCGTATGAGCGAATCCAATTACCAGGCGATCACCGCGGCGCTGGTGGCAACCGCGGACCAGTTGCGCGGTGTGCAAGCCATGTCCGCCTACGGCGTCACCATGGCGGGCCCCGATTTTGTGTGGGGTTCCAACAGCTCCGCGCTCAATCAGGCTTTGATGCTGATTCAGGCGTACCGCCTCACCGGCGCGGCCCAATATTACGATTCCGCTTACGCAATGCTGGATTACGTGTTGGGCCGCAATCCGACGGACTACAGCTTTGTCACCGGCTTTGGTGGCAAAACGCCACAGGATATTCACCACCGGCCATCGCGCGCCGACGGAGTGGCGGCACCCGTGCCCGGTTTTCTCGTGGGCGGCCCGCACAGCGGCCAGCAGGATGACTGCGCCTACCCGTCGAACCTGCCGGCCAAATCCTATTCTGATACCTGGTGCAGTTATTCCACCAATGAAGTGACGATCAACTGGAACGCACCGCTGGTGTACGTCTTGGCGGCGCTGCTGAACCCTTGAGCCAGACCCCGGCCGGCGCTTGACACGTTTTGGAGCGCTGGCCACTATTGCGCAAGCGGCACGGGTTTCGCGCGAGCACTCTTACACAAGAGCACATTCCGTAAGAGCACATTCCGTAAGAGCACGAGAACACATTCCATAAGAGCGCGAGAGCGCGATTGTTACACGAGCGCGCGAGAGCGTGATTGTGCCGAGCCGCGACAGTGCGAAAGCCGTGATTATCCCGCAGCCGCGGTGATCCGCGAGCCCGCGGTTTTTTCTCGTCTCAGCGGCCTGCGAAGAACGGCTCTGGTCGCGGCGAGCATTGGTTATTTTTCCTGCGTGATGAATTATGAATCCGATTTTTACGTCCATCGCCCTATTGTTTTGCAGCAATGTTTTTATGACGTTTGCGTGGTATGCCCACCTCAAGGAGCTCAACCACAAACCCTGGTTAATTGCGGCGTTGGTCAGCTGGGGCATAGCTTTGATCGAGTATCTATTTCAGGTTCCCGCCAACCGTATCGGTTATACGGTGCTGAGCGTCGGGCAGCTGAAAATCATACAGGAGGTGATCACGCTCAGCGTGTTCGTACCCTTCTCCCTCTTTTACTTGAGGGAGCCTTTGCGGCTCGACTATCTTTGGGCGGGTCTGTGTCTGCTGGGGGCGGTATTTTTTATGTTTCGCGACAAATTAAGCTGAGCGCGCGCCGGTTACCGTTTTTGGCTGGCCGTCGTCTCGGCGCAGGCGGAGAGTTATCTTGGCGCAGGTGGAGAATCATGTCGGCGCAGGTGGAGAGCCATCTCGGCGCAGGTGGAAAGCCATCTCGGCGCAGTTGGAAAGCTGCGCACTTCAATTCGCCACCTTCACAGTGACCGGCACCGATTTAAAACCCGGCGTGCGGCTGCGCGGGTCGACCCGATTGCCGATCAGCGCATTGGCCTCTGGGTAATAAGTCATTAAATTGCCGCGGCGGATATCAAAAGGCTGCACCCGCACGTTTCGCATCACGCCCGCCTCCGTGCTCAAGTCCACAGTCTGGCCGGCGCGCCAGCCGCGCTCGCGCATGTCCTGCGGATTCATCAGCACTACCCAGCGGTCCCGCTGGTTTCGGTAACTGTCAAACNNCGTGGTAAATAATCGAATTAAACTGGCCTTCGCTGCGCACGCTCGTCAGTAAAAAGCCGTCGCCGGGGCGGGCAGGCGGTGCGTGAAAGACAAAACGCGCTTTGCCATCGGCGGTCGGGAATA
>DJFO01000425.1:0-5869 GCA_002432555.1 Marinagarivorans sp. UBA5870 | reverse complement strand
CATCCGCCGGATGCGCGCGTGACTGCGAAAGACGGAGAAATCGAACAGCTGGGGCGCGATCAGCTGTTCCCCGAGGTGGCAAATCAGCTCCACCTCCGAGCGCAGTTGGGCGAACCGGTCAAACCCACCGTCGCTCAACCGCACGAAATTGAACATGGATTCCTGGGTGGTCCGCTGCCGCTCCTCGTCGCGGGCGCGCACCGGTAGAATCACCACTTCCTGATCCACCCCTTGCACATGGCTCAGGTTGAGCGTGGTGCTGAAGAAACATTTGAAAGGAATTTTATTGAGTGCTGCGCTAGCGAAGCGGGTGTCCGGTGTCGCGGCGAGCAGGTTGCCGCCGAGCAGGATCGCCGCGTCCATTTCGCCGCGCGCCGCGGCGTGCATGCAGGCCATAGTATCCAGGCCGCGCTGCCGCGGCAGCACCTGGCCAAGTTCCGCCTCGAGCTTGGCGGCAATGGCGTGTTTGAGTTCCGGGGTAAAACCCATGGAGCCGGTGCCTTGAATGTTGCTGTGGCCGCGCAGGGGCAAAAGTCCCGCGCCCGGTTTGCCCACCATACCGCGCAGCAGCGCAAGACCCACCAGTGCCTGCAGGGTATCAACGCCGTGCAGATGGTGGGTGAGGCCCATGCTCCAACTGAAAATGCAATGATTCGCCCGCACGTAGAGTGCTGCAATACGCTCCATGGTCGCCCGATCCACGCCGGCCGCGAGCTCCAGCTCGCGCCAGTTCAACCCGTCAACGGCCGCGGCAAATTCGGCGTAACCGGTCGTGTGGCGATCAATAAATGCCTGCGCCTGACCGCCCTGCGCCAATACCGCTTTGGCCACTCCCTGGATAAACGCCAGGTCTCCGCCGAGGTGCGGTTGCACATATTCGGAGGCGATAGGAACCCCGCCGCGCAACATGGAACGCCAGTCGCCGGGCGATGCAAAACGCACGAGGCCCGGTTCCTTTGCCGGATTCACCACCACCACTTGGCCGCCGCGGCGGCGCAGGCGAANNGGGTTAGCGCCGAACACAAAAATCAGATCCGCCTTGCCAATATCGGCGTATTCCACGGTCGCTGTGCCGGTGCCTAGGGTATCCGCGAGAGCGACGCCGGAAGCCTGATGACAGTAGTAACTGCAGTTGTTGACGTTGTTGGTGCCGTAGAGTCGCGCCAAGAGCTGCAGCAAAAACGCGGCCTCGTTGGAAGAGCGGCCGGAGGCATAAAAAAAACTGCGGTCGGGCGCCGTGCGCCTTAGGCGTTCGGTGCAGATTTGCAGTACCTCGGCATAGTCTGTCGGCCGGTAGTGGTGATCCCCTGGTCCCTTGTACAGGGGCGTGGTGAGCCGGCCGAGGTCCTCGAGTTGTTTGCCGGACAGCTCACCGAGCTCCGCCACGGATTTTTGGAAAAAGACATTTGGCGGAATGCCGGGGCGCACGTCGCTCAAGTGGGCTTGAATATTTTTATTGCAGATCTCAATGCCCTGGCGAGCTTCATTGAACAAGCCGCCGTTTTGGCCGCCGGTGCCGAAGGCGCAGGCCTTACACGCATTCTTTGAGCGCAGTGTCTGCCACAGTTTGACCGGGCCAATCCGCGCGCTGTAATGCAGGACGCTGCGAATCGCCTTCCATCCACCACCGACCATAAATCCTCCAGCGGTTCGTTTCGGAAATTGCCTTTGTCAGATCGGCAAGCCTATACCAGGAGGAGTTGCGGCTCCAGTTAACAATTTTTCGCACGGAAGCTCCACAACAGCGGCTACAATGGCCGCGGTTCATCAACAAGGAGTCGCGTTATGTCCGACAACAGAGAGCTTCTACAACAACTGCGTCTGGACAAGTCCGCCCCGCGCGGCGGCGGTTCTAGCGGCCGCTGGTTGATCGCCCTGGGCGCGGCGGCGGCAGCAGCAGCGGTGGCCATTTGGTTGTTCACCGCCGGGAGAGACGATTCCACCCGCGCGAAGGCCGCGACCGAGACGCCGGTCGCGCCGGCGGCGGCCCCGACCCCGCCCGCCTCCGTCAGTAGCGGACCCCAGAAAATTCTCGACGCGTCCGGATATATCACGGCGCGGCAAATTGCCACCGTCTCCGCCAAGGTGATGGGTTTGATCCTGAGCGTCGACGTGGAGGAAGGCATGGCAGTTGAAAAGGGTCAGATACTCGCCCGCATCGACGATACCCAAGCCCAGATCAATCTCGGTCTCGCCAAGGCGCGTGTGTTAACTCAAGAGGCGGTGCTGCGCAGCCTGCGCGTGGATTACGCCGAGGCTTCGCGCGAATTGAAGCGAGTGCAAAATCTCGAACGCGCCGGTAATTTTTCCAGCCAATCCCAAATGACTCGCGCCGAGACCCTCGCGGAAAAACTTCAGGCCAATATCGCCAGCGCCGAAGCCGATCTTGCCGCGGCCAACCTGCAGGTGGCACTGCAGCAGAATCTGGTGGAAGACCACGTTATACGCGCGCCCTTTTCCGGCGTGGTAACCGCCAAAAACGCCCAGGCGGGGGAAATCATGGCACCGAGCGGGGCGGGCGGTGGGTTCACCCGCACGGGGATCTGCACCATAGTCGATATGGAATCTCTTGAAATACAGGTCGATGTCAACGAAGCCTATATTGGCCGAGTGAGCGCGGGGCAGAAAGTCAGCGCCGTGCTCGACGCCTATCCCGACTGGCGCGTACCCGCGAGTGTCATAGCGGTGATTCCCAGCGCGGACCGCGCCAAGGCGACGGTGCGGGTGCGCATTCGAATTCTCGAAAAAAATTCTAAAATCCTGCCCGACATGGGCGTCAAAGTTAGCTTTTTAGCCGGAGGGGCCGATCAATGAGTGAGTCTGCGCTGTTCGAACTGCACAATATCCATAAAGAATTCATCAAAGGCAAAGAGAAAATCACAATTTTCGACGACCTCTCGCTGACCCTGAAGAAAGGCGATTTCATCGCGATCATGGGTCCCTCCGGCTCCGGCAAAACCACCCTCTTGAACATGCTGGGGGGCGTGGACCGGCCCACCCGCGGCCGAATCCTGTTCAACGGCAGCGACATCGCGCAGTTGAATGAAAGCCAGCTGGCGCACTGGCGCGCGGACCATGTGGGATTTATTTTCCAGTTTTACAACCTCATGCCCATGCTGAGCGCGGAACGCAATGTGGAGCTGCCGCTGCTGCTGAAAAAACTAAACCGCGCCGAGCGCAAGAAACACGTGGCGGCGGCGCTGTCGTTGGTCGGCCTACAGGATCGAGCCGGACATCAGCCGAAGGAATTATCCGGCGGGCAGCAGCAGCGCGTCGCCATCGCCCGCGCCATAGTGACCGATCCCGATATCCTGCTGTGTGACGAGCCGACCGGCGACCTCGACCGTACCACCGCGACGCAGATCATGGAAATGTTGCAGTCGCTCAATCGCGAATTCAATAAAACCATCATCATGGTGACCCACGATCCGGAAGCCGCCAAATACTCTCGTCGCCAACTGCATCTGGATAAGGGGCAGTTCACTGATCTGGAGACGGCGGCATGAGCGATTTTTACCTAGTGTTAAAAAACATCGGCCGCAATAAATTGCGGCTGCTGCTCAATACATTTGCCATCATCATTGCCTTCCTCTTGTTCGGTGTGCTGGGCTCCATCAATAACGCCTTCAACGCTGGAGTGGAGTTGTCGGCCGACGACCGGCTGGTGGTGATCAATAAAATCAATTTTACCCAGCCGATGCCGTTTAGTTATGTGGAAAAAGTTCGCTCTGTGGAGGGAGTGCGTCAAATCACTCATGCAAATTGGTTTGGTGCCTACGTGGAGGGTTCAAAAAATTTCTTTGCCGGTTTTGCGGTGGACCCCGCTACCTATCTCGATGTCTACGCCGACTGGTTTGCACTGCCCGACGCCGAACGACAGGCGTGGCAGAACAACCGCCAGGGCATGATTGTCGGAGAAAAGCTTGCCCAGTCCTTCGGCTGGAAGGTGGGCGACCGTGTGCCTATTTCCTCGAATATTTTTTCCAAGGCGGACGGTTCCCACGTGTGGGATATGGAAGTCGTGGGCATAGTAGCGCCGAGGTCCTCGCAGGCGGACACCAATTTTCTGCTGTTCCATTACAAATATTTCATTGAGACTCAGACATTCGGCAGCGACTGGATTGGCTGGATCGTTATCACCACGGACGATCCATCGCTTAATGACAAGGTGGCCGCCGCCATAGACGGACAGTTTGCCAATTCATTTTACGAAACCGAAACCAGCAGCGAAGCGCAATTCAACAAAGCGTTTATCGAACAGATCGGTAGCATCGGGATGATCATCACCTCGGTGGTGGCAGCGGCCTTTTTTACCTTGCTGCTGATCGTTGGCAACTCCATGGCCCTGGCCATTCGCGAGCGCACGAAGGAAATCGGCGTGTTCAAGACCCTGGGTTTTTCCGCTCGCCATGTTTTTCGCCTGGTGCTATGGGAGTCACTCCTCCTGGCGGCAGTTGGTGGTTTGCTCGGGCTGCTGCTTGCGCAGTTTGCGATCGATGGTCTGTCGCAAGTTCCGGCCATTAAAAACATGATGCCCAATCTGGTGCTCACCGCGAATATTTTTATCCAGGCGGTGCTTTACATTCTGGCCTTGGGGCTCGTTACCGGTATTATTCCGGCCTACCGCGCCATGCAACTCAATATTGTCGACGCCCTGAGCAGGAGATAATTATGTTGGCCCAGATTTTATCCGTAATATCCATGAATATTCGCAGTATTCCCCAGCGCCTGTGGATGTCCGTTGCCACAGTGCTTGCCGTGGCGGTGGTGGTCGCCGTGTTGCTCGCGTTTCTCGCGATGGGCAATGGTTTCAGAACGACGCTGCAGGGANNGTTCCGACGAGTTGGCGGTGCTTTTGCGCTCCGGTTCTCAGGCGGAGCTCAACAGCGTGCTGACCCGCGAACAAGTCAATCTGATTGCCGAATCGCCGGGCATAGCGCGCGACGAAAAAGGCCCCTTGGTGTCCGCTGAGCTTTACCTGATTGTCGACGGCATGAAAAAAAACACCCAGACAGAAGCCAATCTGCCGTTTCGGGGCATTGACGAACGCGGCTTGGAGTTGCGCAAAAATGTGCGGCTGATTCAGGGGCGAATGTTTGAGTCGGGCAAAAATGAAATTGTTGTCGGCGAAGCGGCGCTGCGCGAATTCAGCGGATTTGAACTCGGCAAGTCCGTGAAACTGGGTACCGCCCAGTGGGAGGTAGTGGGTGTTTTCACCGCGGGCGGATCCATTTTCGACAGCGAATTATGGGCGGATGTGCGCACCGTACAGAGCCAATTCAATCGCGGCAGCTCAGTGCAAATTATCCGCGCGCGCCTGGAGACCCCGGGCAATATAGAACCGATCGCCCAGACCATCGCCGCGGACTCGCAGCGGCTCAACCTGGACGTGAAAACCGAAAAAGCCCACTATCAAGAGCAGGCGCAAGCCGTGTCCAACCTTATTTTTTACCTCGGCTGGCCCCTCGCAATTGCGATGGCGTTGGGCGCCCTCGCCGGCGCGCTCAATACGATGTACAACTCGGTTGCCCAGCGATCCGGCGAAATCGCCACCCTGCGCGCGCTCGGTTTTCCCGGATTGCCGGTATTCTGCGGTACTTTGATGGAATCGCTCCTGCTGTCGCTGGTGGGAGGAGTGATCGGTGCAGTGGCCGCGTATCTGTTTTTCGACGGCTTGAGCGCTTCGACTCTGGGCAACAGTTTTACCCAAATCGTTTTCCGCTTCGACATGACCGCGGAGGTGCTGATGAACGGGATAGTGCTGGCGCTGATTATAGGTGTCGTCGGCGGATTTTTTCCCGCCCTGCGCGCCGCGCGTCTGCCCGTGTTGTTGGCGTTTGCGGCCGCCGCTTGAAACTGTAAAGGAGCG
>DJFO01000193.1:5149-6856 GCA_002432555.1 Marinagarivorans sp. UBA5870 | reverse complement strand
CGGGAATGACGGAGCTTTACACTGGGCACCTACTGGGTTCCGCGTAACAATTCTCCAGCTCTCGTCGTCCCCGCGCAGGCGGGGACCCAGGGGATGTGGCACGTTCCCCTTGGATTCCCGCCTGCGCGGGAACGGCGACAAGTACAAAAGCTCAATTCAAAGCTCCGTCATCCCCGCGCAGGCGGGGACCCAGTGCCGCATACACAAATCTCTTCACAAAGTCTCGGTAAGTCCCGCTAGCAGCACCTGAATTGATATCTCCTACGAAAAACGGCGCACCGCGCAACGCCGCTACAAAAATTGTCGCCTGATTCTTTTCAAGCCGCGAAACGCTACACTTGCGCGTTGACGGATACTCATCGCGAAGTTATCTTTGCCCGCAAAGGACGTGAAGCTCTCAAAGGAATTCATAAAGGAATTCATACCGGACTGCGATATTTCACAGGGAGTTATCCCGTATTCGTTTGGTTGTGACTCGAGCCGCCCCCCTTTAACCCGCGAAATGGCCGCGCTGCAAATCACGAAAAAGTCATTTCAGCACCGATATAGAGATGTACCCTTTCAACTGTCGCTCATAAGAGCCAACCCTCGTGAACTGCTGCGGGTTTACGACGAGCGTTTCGGCATCTTTGGGCCGCACTATTTCAAGGACAGAGATCATGTTCTATAAAATTCTCTTGGGACCCTGGCTGCTTTTTCTATTTTCAACCGCACTTGCCGACATTTATTCGGTACCGCCTCTCGATGCCGACGGCAACTACGAAATCGCCGTTACCTTGACGCCGCGTCCCGCCCCGACCTTCGCCTACTTCCGTCTGCTCGAGCAACAGGGAAACACCTGGGTCGATTTGGGAACCGGCGAAGCGACCGGTGAAACGAAAATCTTCAGGATCACCGGCAAAGCGGAGGGTGTCTATAAATACACCATCCGCTTATGCGGCGGAACTCCGTCCGGCAGAGGCGCCAACACGAGCTGCGGCGATCGCGTATACGAGGTGAAAGTGGAGTCGCCTCCCCTGCCACCGAATTTGCTCGCGCCACCGCTCAGCAGCACTGGCCACTATACAGTGACCTGGACGCCGGTGGCCGGCGCGTTAACCTATGAATTGTACGAAAATGGCCACCTGATCATCAGCACTGGCGGCCAATCCCAAATCTTCGCGGAAGCCGCCGCACGAGCCCCCGGCGCCTATGAATATCAGGTACGCGCCTGTAAAAAGTCGGCGTGTGGCGAGTTCAGCAGCCCGGTGGCCGTGCGCGTCGAGCGCGCCGGCAAGGACGTAGTAACAGCGGAAGATCCCGCTCCCATGGCCATGCCCGAGCCCGATTACAACGGTGCTCTGGCGGGAGTCGAGAGCGTGGGACGCGACGGCGCGCTGCAATATTCCCTGCCGCTCGCACTGCCACCCGGTATCAATGGCGTCGCCCCCGCGCTCGCCCTGCAGTACAACTCCAACCGCCGCAACGGGCTCTTGGGATGGGGTTGGTCGCTGGCCGGATTGTCGAGCATAGCCCGCTGCCCGGCAGGCCTGTACCGCGACGGTTACGTCAGCGGCATTCAAGCCGGCGACCTGTACCAATATTGTTTGGACGGCGCGCGCTTGGTGGAAATTGCCCCGGGGGAATATCGCACAGAAAGCGAGACATTTCTGCGTATTCACAAACACAGCGATTATTGGAGCGTGACGCATAAAAATGGCTCGGTTG
>DJFO01000193.1:0-5125 GCA_002432555.1 Marinagarivorans sp. UBA5870 | reverse complement strand
ACCCCTACAATAATGCCTACCGGGTTTCTTACGCGAAGAATGCCACCGCTGGCACTCATTATCCGCAGCGCATCGACTATACGGAAAACCCCACCCTGCCGGCGCAGTACAGCGTGGTATTTCAATATGAAGGTCGCGCGGACGCCCTGTCGAACTATATTGCCGGACGGCTGCAGACCACGGACAGGCGACTGAAATCGATCGACGTACTGCATCAACAAACCCTCGTGCAATCCTACGGTTTAATGTACCAGCAGCAGGGAATCGCCTACCACGGCAAAGAATTTAATGATCCCGCCGGCAAAAGTCGGCTCGCGCAAATCACCCTGTGTTTTGCCGACGGCAGTCGCTGCGCCACACCCGTAACCTTTGACTGGAATCTCCAGACACCGGCTAATTTTCTCTTCACCCCCTCGGGTGAATCCTACGAGCAGGTGCCCTTGTTGGTGGGCGACAATAAGTTGCTACTGGATATCAACGGCGACGGCAAAATGGATGTGTACGCCGTGGATGACCGCGAGGAGCGCAAAGCGAGCTCGACCAACGGGACTATTCGCTCAGGCATTCGCCCGAAATATATTCGCGCGGATGTGAATGGGGATAAATACGATGATGTGATCAAGCTAAAGGCGGATGACTCGCTGGCGGTTTTTCTGAGCGATGGCAGTACAAACGATTCTGCCGAGAATCCGGCGTTTTCGATAGGGCGCGAACACCTGGTATTTGCTTCGCGCTATCGCCTGCAGCCAATCAGCCGAGGGAATGAACCGGCGGTGGAGTACCCGAGCACCGAGCGCGCCTATGAATTAGCTTTTGTCGATGCCAATGGTGACGGTTACGTGGACATAGTGCGCTACCCGCAGTGTGGCACTAACACCACCTATTGCGAGCTAGTGGACGGGCCGGGAGATATCTCTGTGGCCCTGAACCAGCGAGGTGCGCGTTTCGCGGGCTTCATCCCCTATTACACCGATTGGAACGGCAATAAAGCATTTCAGCGCCCAACGTTCGTGGACTTCAATGGTGACCGAGCGGTCGACTTTGTGGCGAGTAATAACATCGATCTGTCACTGACGCCGCAGAGCCAAGCCTACATCGGCATCAACAATGGCAACGGCCGCTTCGACGTAGGCCCTATGTTCAACACGAATATTCTTCGTTCTGCAAAATTCGGTGATTTCAATGGCGATGGCATCAAGGATCTTGTTTGGTTCCCACTGTCGGACGCAGGCACAACAACCTCCGATGACAGAGGGCAGCTCAAGATCAGCGCGGGCCGCGGAACCACCGTTTCCTACGGCGGCCCCGCGCCGGGATTTATGCCCGACCGCGTGCCTATTTTTACCGGCGCCAATGCCAGCCCCTGTTATAACAAAGGTTTTTGTGAAATTCATGTGGTGGATCTCAACCAGGATGGGCTGGACGATGTAGTGGAGTCACGCGCGGTTACCGACACCAGCTGCGCGGACAGCAATGGCGGAACCAAAAATGACCAGGGATTGCTTACCTGTCACAACTGGAAACACGATTTGCGGGAGCACACTGGATTTGTCTATTTGTCGATGGGCGCCGATGCCGAGGGCAATATTCGGTTTGCCCCGCCCGCCCAAACACGCAATCAGGCGCTGGCACAGGGCATAGGTTTCGACGGTTATATCTCCTTCCGTTACATCGAAGATCCGCTTTGGCAAAATTGGGGGATTTTCGACGATGCGGTGGTGCAAGACTACGTGCGGCGCTATCCGCGCACCGCTACCTCTCCCTTCGATGACTACAACGCGGACGGCACCCTGGAAGATGACCCGCGCCTCACGAGCAAAATACTGCCGAACCGCATCGAAGGCATTTTCGAACAAGGGCGGGAGCTGCAACTGGAATACGGCTCCTTTGGCACCAGTACCATTTACGAAGTCAACGCACCGGGCGCTCCAGTGGAACTGCCGGCAAAACTGCGCAAGCGCTTCGGCGTCAAGCGGCTGTACCAATCCCAGCCGAACGGCGGTTACGACACCACCACTTATCAATACTTCAACCTGCTCAAAAATCCCTTTGATTCCGGCGACCTCGGTTTTGCAAAAATCGAAAAGACAGCGGTGGTAGCCGGCGAGACGCCGATCAAAACCGAATTTTTTCTGCGGCAGGAAATTGGCCCCGAGTACCTTCTCATAGACCGGCTCCAGCGGCAGGTGGTCACGGCTCTGACTCCCGGAGGCGATCGCATCTTGTCCGACAGCCGCTACCAATGGAAGGTGCGGCGCTACGCGGACGATATCGACCTCGGCCGTCTCGGCCATGAAAGCCCGCATTATTTCGCCTACCTGCTGCGGCAAAGCACAACGACGTTTGACCCGGATGCGTCGGGCACCCCCATCGCCTTTAGCAGCACCGATAACAGCGCGCGTTTTGCACCCGAGTGCGACACCCTGCCGCCGCAGCCCGCCCTCGAGCTAAGCGATGCCGACGCGGAATACCATCCGCACGGAGTGCTGCGTTACTCCCGCACCGTCATCTGCGACACGGCCAACGCGGAGGATTCCGTGCAAATCCAGACGCTGGAAAATGATGACATTACCAGCGCTGGCAATGCCGTTGGACTCGTCCAGAATATTCGCCAGTCCGCTTGGACCGGGCGACATTTGAGCTTCGCCGACCCCTCGTTGTACCAGGTGCGGCACCAGCGGGTTTTCTATAATGCGCAAGGGCGGCCGGCCAGCCAATATCGCGACCCGGACGGGTCCGATCCCGGCCTGCGTCTCGCCTCAGTGTTTGAATACAATGTTTTTGGTGGTCTCGCCGAAGTGCAGGACCTATGGGACGACGAGCAAAATGACGGATTATCCGGCACCGGCCGACGCACCCGTTTCGACGAGCAATACGCATCCGCCGGCCGCAGTCTGACGGTTACCGATGCGGAGGGCCTGACGCAGACCACGCGTTATCACCCGGTATGGGGTACGCCCGTCTCACAGACCGGTGCCGATGGCCTGACGACCACCACCCAATACGACATGCTCGGTCGCCCGGCGCTGATTACCCACGCGGACACCACCACGACCACTGTTGATTATCGCCGCTGCGCCGGCTGCGACGGTCTCGACCGCGCGGCCTGGTACCGCCAGACTAAATCAACCGGCGCTCCCGCTGTGCGGGTATATCTGGACGCCCAGAATCGCGAGTTCGCTTCACGCACCACCGGCTTCGACGGCCGCGCCGTGCAGACCCACCAAACCTTCAACAATCGTGGACTCGTTGAAACCCTCACCGAACCTTATTTTCTCGCTGACACTCCGCTAACGAAAACTCAGCGCTACGATTTCCTCGGCCGCCTCGTTAGCGCGCATTATCCCGACGACACTGCGGAAACTCACCGCTACGCTGGGCTCGTGCACACCACCATCAACCGCCTCGGTCAAAGCCGCATCCGCGAGCACAATGGCAGTGGCTGGCTGCGCCGGGTGGTGGACGACGCGGGCGTGCCGGTACTACACACCTACACGCCGTGGGGCGACTTGCAGAACTCGCAGGTCAATGACGATGCACGAACGCTAATCACCATCGGCTACGACACATGGGGTCGCAAAATTCGGCTGACCGATCCCAACGCCGGCACTCGCACCTACGCCTATAACCCGCTGGATCTAGTAGCCGCCGAGGTTGATGCCAAGGGCCAGCGCACCTGCCACGGTTATGATTTGCTCGGCCGCCCGCGGGAACGGATCGACCTGGCGAACGTCCATTGCCAGGGCGACGCTCTCCATCGTTGGCATTACGACGAACGCGGTCGCCTGTCCGCCCTCACGGGAAAAAATACCGACGGCTCCGACTACCGCGAAGATTATGGCTACACCGCATTAGGCCAACCGGAAGCCGTCACCCGCGCCTTCGACGGGCGAAGCTTCCGCAGCGCCACCCACTACGATGCGCTGCAGCGCCCAGCCGGCACCACTTACCCGTCTGGCTACCGGGTTTCCCACCTTTACAACGATCACGGGCACCTGGCAAAAATAATGGACGGCTCCGCCGGCACCTTGTGGCAAGCGGACGCCGCGAACGCGGACGGCCAACTCCTTCAATTCACCTTGGGTAACGGCGTTGTCACACGGCAGACCTACCACCCCACCTTGAATTATCCGGAACGCATTCAGGCAACCAAGGACGGCCTGGTCATTCAGGATCACCAATACGCCTTCGATAGCCTGGGCAATTTGAAACAGCGGCAAGACGCCCTGCACGACTTGCAGCAAACCTTCTGCTACGACAACCTCAACCGCCTCACCGCGAGCGGTTTCGCCGGCTGCGATACTGCGCACAGCGCCTACCAATACGACGCACTGGGCAATCTGACCCGCAAAACCGAGAGCGGCGCCGAGTGGGCGCTTGCCTACACCGGCCTCGGCCAACCGGTCAATCAAGCTGGTCCCCACGCCGTGACAGCGGTCAACGGCTGGGACTACGCGTACGACGCCAACGGCAATTTGACCACCGCCACTCACGCCAGCAAGGCCGCCAAGCAAGTTGTTTATAGCCCCTTCGATGCACCAACCCGAATTAGCCGGGGCGAACATTTTTCGAATTTTGTCTACGGCCCCAATCGAGACCGCATTCGGCACAGCGACAGCAACGGTCGACACAGCGTTTACGCGGGGGCGGAATACGAAGAAGTCACCTACCGAGGCGCTACCCGTAAAATTCATTACGTCGGCGATTTTCTGCGGCTGGTGCAGGACGACCTGGGCAATCGTTACGAATATTTGCACCGCGACCACCTCGGCTCCATCTTGGCCGTAACGGGCGAGCGAGTTGCAGGCGAAGCGGATATTGACCGTTTCAGTTATGGCGTATGGGGCGACCGGCGTTTTCTCCAATGGGACGGCCCGCAGGATACCTCCATACCAACCACCAGCGCCCGCGGTTTTACCGACCACGAGCACCTTGACGCGGTGGGGCTTATTCATATGAATGGGCGGGTCTACGATCCGGAGCTCGGGCGTTTCCTCTCCGCCGATCCCTTGATAGTCGCGCCCGAAAACAGCCAGAGCTATAACCGCTACGCCTATGTCTTCAACAACCCACTGAGCTTCACCGACCCGTCCGGGTTCGCACCGGTACAGGGGCTGGATCAGTG
>DJFO01000338.1 GCA_002432555.1 Marinagarivorans sp. UBA5870 | reverse complement strand
CAATTCCCGACAGAGCGCGCACAGCTCGGCGAGCGGCAGAGCACGCTGCTCGGTCTCGCTCAGCTGTTCGAGGCCGAAGACGATTGGCGATTGGGCGAAAAACGCTGGAGACTGGGCGACTTTTTCCGCGAGCTCTGCGCGGATCGCCGTCACGTTGATGGTTTTCAGATCGAGCAGGGTCATGGGAAAGAGCCCGCCTTTCAACTGAAAACTTTCGGGGCGATCTGGCACGGACGCACGTTGGGCGGGTTTGCTCATTGGTGCAGGCGTTTCCTAATGGAGCGGTTGGTAGGGACCTGTTGGTTAAAACCAATCTACGTTATAGGCGCACAAGAATAATCCAATTGTGCCCAAAGCAAAAGCTGTTCGCGACGGCGCGCAGGCGTCTCTCAATGATCTCGCCANNGTTTGCCGGCATTTCCCGCGCGGCAGCGCGGGAGCGGCGAAATTGGAATAAACCCGGCGATCACCGGCCGCCGGCGCGGCCAGTCGCATGCACGGCTTAATCGCGCAAGGCGAACTGGCGCGCGAGCGAGGTAGAGTTAAAGCGCGGTCCGGTCGTGGCGGTGAGTATTATTGGCACCTTTTCGATGGGAGAGGGCGGATTCGAGCTTCTTCGCGGCCTCGCCAATGGCGACGTAAAGATCGTTGTCGGTACTCTGGACCGCGACAGGCGCGCCGAGAAATTGGGTCCTCGCCTCGACGCTCTGCTGATTGCGCTCGACGGTCAAGACGACGGAAATGGAATCGATGGAAGGATAATGAGATTGGACTTTGCTGAATTTGCCTTGAACAGCCGTGCGTATACCGTCGGTGATTTCAACGTGATGGCCGGATAGGTTAATTTGCATAACAGCCTTCCTTCTTCGGTGGGTTTTGGATAAACATGATGCCAATCGTCGAAAATATCAAGTATCTCTTTGACAATCGATTTTCGACGACGTCGCAGGCGATTTACATTTCTCCTCAACCGAAGCCTAGCAGACCCTTTAAAACAGTTTCGCTAAGAGCACGGGTACTGCGGTCTCCACGCGCAAAATGCGCGGCCCCAACTGAATCGGGGCGAACCCCGCCGCGACGAAGTCCGCTACTTCGCCAGCGATAAATCCTCCCTCGGGTCCCACCGCGAGAGTGGTGGACTCATCCGCGGGCCGGGCCATAGGGTAATCGCCGGGGTGAGCGATCAGTCGTCGGGTCGATTGGCAGAGTTGCGGCAGAACGTCTTCAATAAAAGGGCGGAAGCGCCGGTGGTATTCCACCTGCGGCATCTCGGTCGCTTTGCCTTGCTCTAATCCCAGGAGCAGCTGTTCGTGGACCGCTTCAGGCCGCAGCAACGGCGTCTGCCAAAAGCTTTTTTCCACCCGGCTGGTCTGAATCAGGCAGAGCCGCTGCACGCCCATGGTCGCGATGGTTTGCAGGGTTCTCTGTAACATGCGGGGGCGCGGCAGGCCGAGAATGAGCGTGAGCGGTAGGGACGGTGGCGGCGAGTCGGGCAGCGCCTCGACTTCCAATACTGTGGTTTCGCTGTCCAGTTGCAGAATCCGCGCTGTGCCGAGGTTACCGTGCAATCGCCCAACCGCTATCCGCCCGCCCGGGGCGGCCTTGAGGATTTCGGTGAGATGAAGATGGCGGCGTCCGGTCAGGCGCGCACAAGTGGCGCTGATAAAATCAGCGTCTTCGAGAATGATGAGATTCATGGGATGAAATAGATCAGAGTGGCGTTCCCGACTGGAATCGAACCAGCGTCTAGGACTTAGGAGGTCCTCGTTTTATCCATTAAACTACGGGAACGGGGGCGCGCATTGTACCAACTGGCGCATTCGAGTCAAAACCGCGACGCAGAATAAATGGCGCGGGACCGGCAAATCGGAAAAACTGCCGCCGGCCCGGCGCGTTTTGTCTGGCATTTCTGTACTCCGGGGCACCCTGGAGCTGGAAATTTTATGAGTGGATTGAGCATTGTCATTCCGACCTACTTCGAAGAGTCCGGGGTCAAAATATTTCTCAACCAGGTGCTCCAGGCCGTAGGTCCGCTGGAAGGCGTGGAGCTGATTGTCGTCGACGGCGGCAGCGGCGACCGCACCGTGGCGGCGGCGCGCGCCATGGGTGTGTGCGTTTACCGCTGTCACCGGGGCCGCGCGCTGCAGATGAATACGGGAGCCGCGCATGCGCAAGGCGACTACCTTTTGTTTCTCCACAGCGATACGCACCTGCCGCCTAATTTCGCCGAAATCTGGCAGCGCGTTCGCGCGCAAGGTGCCATTTGGGGCTTTTTTTCCCTGCGCCTCAGCGGTCGGCACTGGTCGTTCCGATTTTTGGAACGCGCCATTTCCTGGCGCTCCCGCTTTACCCAGGTGGCAAACGGCGAGCAGGCCATTTTCGTGCACCGCAACGCTTGGCGATTGCTCGGTGGTTATAGGTCCTTGGTTTTGATGGAAGACGTGGACTTTTGCCGGCGACTGCGCCAGCTGGCGCGCCCGCACATACCCGCCGCCAGCGTGGAAACATCCAGCCGACGCTGGCAGGAACAGGGTATTGCCCGCACCTTGTGGATGACCCTCTGTCTGCGCACCGGGCTGTGGCTGGGTGTGGACGCCATGCGACTCGCACGGTTTCACCCCGTGCGCGAAGGCGACCGCCCCGCCGCGCGGCGGGTTGCCGAACTTCCTTGATGCTTGTGTAGGTTGGAAGGCCAGGACGGAACCGTAACGCGGGTTCCGTCAATGGGAACGGCCGGTCAGGCTCGCGATTTCAAGCTTCGCCGAGTTTTTGATAGGTACCGGCGCCGCCGCGGTTGCCCTTGGGCGTGTAGAGCGGACTGTTCTCGTTTTGGCCGCGCACTATGGAGAGCAGGCGCGCGAACACCTGCTGATTGCGGGCCAGCAGTTTGCCGTTAATCTCGTTTTGATCCTGGCATTGTTTCAGTAAATCTCTGAATCCTTCCCAGTCGCTCTCGAGCGTCGGGTCGAGACGGCGCAGCAAATCGAGCCAGAGCGCTTCTGATTTTTGCCCGCCGGGAGTCTTTTGGGGCACCCATTGGCTGCGCTGCCGGGCACCCTGTTCCAACTGTAAAAGGAAGGCCGATTTCGCTTGGATGACTTCTTCCAGTTTGTCGACGTCGCGGGATTTTAGGGCTTCACGCTCGGTATGGAGGAGGCCGAGCAGGGTAGAGCAGGCGTCCGTTTCTTGGCGGATGTGCTGGCGGAGACTTGCGGCAGTGGGGGCGGTCTGGGTCATCTTGGCTCCGGGGCGATGGCCCCTCGTTGATCGCTAGAGGCCATCCTGTGCCAGCATGCGCTCCGCGATCCGGTCGCTGTTGATCTGATAGCGGCCCTCGGCGATCGCCTGTTTAATGGCGGACACTTTCGCCTCGTCCACCTCCGGACTCTTCTGCATGGCCTGCTCCAGACGACCGAGCGTCTGGGCTTGGCTGCTCAGAGAGACATTGTCCCCCGCCGCTTTGGCTGCCGGTTTGCCGGCTGCAGGCGCTTCCGGGCTGGCCGCCGGCTTCGGTTTGGTACTGCCGGTGGTTGCACCGGAGGCCTTGTTCAGACTGGGGTTGCTGGGATCTATTACCATAAACTTTTACCCGTTGACGCTAAGCGGACATGCACTGCTTATCCGGTTATCGGCCCCCTGTAGCAAAACTTTAAGGGCCGCCAGCAATAATTTTCCGCCGTTCGTCCGCCCGCGGTCACAGGGAGACCTTTACCCGGCCAGGGGCAACCACTTCCGCGTCCACTACGCGCTCGGATTTCTCGTTGCGCACCTGGATCTGGTCTCCCACCTGGCCGTTGAGCAGGGCTCGGCCCGAGGTTACAACCGACACGCCCGCGGTCGTGGCTTCCACCACCACGCGGTCGCCCTTGCGTACTACCTGGGGCGACTTGAGGTGCGAGAGCCGGACCGCGTCGCCGGATTGCAGGCGCCGTTTCAGTTCCTTGCCGACCGCCTGCCGCAGATCGCGTATGTGGCCGAAACCCGCCTGGGTCGTATTCATTCGAACCAGCTGCACATCGGCTTCCGTCAAAATGCTGCCACGCTCTAAAGTATTGGCCATGACCGCCACCTCCGCGTACATGTCGACGCGAGTTGGGACATAAATTGACCAAGGTTTGACGCCGCCGCAGCTGACTTTGACCGAAATATTACTGCCGTAGGGGCGCGGCGAGGTGATGGCTTGGCGCAGGGGCAGTTCACAGCGGGTCAGCTGCAACCGCGAATCCAAGTTGGAAACCGAGATCGCAATATTTTCCGGCGGGATACCGGCGAATTCGCCCTGCATTTCATTATTCACAAACTGAATGACGGAGGCGCGTACTTGCTCGAAGTCTTGGAAGGGCTCGGCGCGCAGGGTACCGCTCAGCACCAGCAGCAGGCACGAGAAAAAAACGCGGTATCTCATATTTATTGTCCTATGCTTAGTTATTGATAGCGCTCGCAAATCAACAACCGTCAAAAAAACGCCATTACACGCACACTGAGTCACTTCTAACGGGGTCTCTGCAAAGGGTGTGCCGCAGGCCTTGACGGCGATTTCCGGGCCGGTTGAATTTTTGAGGAAGTAATATGGCCGGTGTTCTTGACAGCGTTAACGAGCGTACACAATTGGTGGGGCAAAATCGACTCGAATTGTTGCTGTTCAGCCTGGGCGGCCGGCAGTTGTACGGCATTAACGTGTTCAAGGTCAAGGAAGTGCTGCAGTGCCCCCGCCTGAGCGAGATCCCCAAGCGCAATCCGGTGGTGCGCGGTGTAGCCCATATCCGCGGCGGCACCATCCCGATTATGGATATGCGGCAGGCGACCGGGTCGAGCCGCCTGGAAAACCTCCAGCAGTGTTTTGTCATTATCACCGAGTACAACCGCTCAACCCAGGGTTTCCTGGTCAAATCCGTTGAACGAATCGTGAACATGAACTGGGGTGCGATCCACCCGCCACCGAAGGGCGCGGGCAAGGAAAGTTATCTGACGGCGGTCACCGAAGTGGATGGGCGTCTGGTGGAAATAATTGACGTGGAAAAAATTCTTGCGGAAGTTTCGCCCCTGCCGGTGGACGTGAGCGAGGAAGTGATCAAAGAGGTCAATATCAGCGATACGGTCAACAAGCACGTGCTGATCGTGGACGACTCGGCCATAGCGCGTAAACAGATTCAAAAGGTGGTGCAGTCCATGGGAGTGCGCACCACGGTGCTCAAAAACGGCCAGGAGGCGCTCGAGTTTCTTCAGGCCCTCTTGGCCGCGGGCAAGGATCCCTATAAGGAGTTGTTGATGGTGATCTCCGACATCGAAATGCCGGAGATGGACGGATATACCTTCACTGCCGAAGTGCGGGCCAACCCCAAGTTAAATCAAATGCACGTGGTGCTGCACACCTCCCTCAGCGGTATTTTCAACGAGGTCATGGTGAAGAAGGTGGGCGCGAATGACTTTTTGGCCAAGTTCCACCCGGACGAACTTGCCAAACGCGTGAGCAACCGCATTCATGAGGTTAGCGGTCGCCGTTGATGCCCGCGGGGGTTTCCCCTTTGCGGATCCACACCTTGCCAATCCGGGACCGGGTCGATGAATAAAAGTCTCATGGGGGAAATACCCCACTTGGATCCGAATGAATATCAGGCCTTCAGCGTGTTTCTCCGCACGGCCTGCGGCATCGACCTGGGAGCGAATAAACAATACCTGGTGTCGACTCGTATCCGGCGGATTCTCCTGGAAAACAAGCTGGCCAGCCTCGGCGAACTCACGCAGCTGATCCAAAAAGATAATCAGCGCCTGCTGCGGCAGCGGGTCATAGACGCCATGACCACCAATGAAACCTTCTGGTTTCGCGACGGTTACCCGTTTGATTACCTCGGCAAGGTCCTGCTGCCGGCGCTCGCGAAACAAAAGCCCGGCGAAAAGATCAAGATTTGGTCCGCCGCCTGCTCCAGTGGGCAGGAACCTTACTCCATTAGTATGGTGGTGGAGGAGGGTATGCGCGGCAGGCTTCTCGCGCGCGGTTGCGATGCCGAAATATTGGCGACCGACGTGTCATCGTCCGTGTTGGAAGTCGCCAAGGAGGGAATCTATGACCGTCTTTCGCTTGTGCGCGGCCTTTCCAGCGAGCGCAACGGCGAACATTTTTTGCAGCTTGACGGCGACACCTGGCGCGTCAAGGATTCGGTGCGCAACCGGGTGCGATTTCGACCGCTCAATCTGCAGGAGTCGTTTTTCCTGCTCGGCAAATTCGACATAGTCTTCTGCCGCAATGTGCTGATCTATTTCTCCAGTGATCTCAAGCTGGAAATCCTGCGAAAGATCCACGCCAATCTCAATCCCGGCGGCATTCTTTTTCTCGGCTCATCCGAAAACATCACCGGCCTCAATGACCTTTATGAGATGGTCAATTGCAACCCCGGCGTTGCCTATAGGGCAAAAATCGCCCGCGGCGGCGTTTAGTCCATAAATTCGCTCCGTTCAGATCGTAGGGGCGACCCTCGTGTCGCCCGTCTTCCCGGCCGCACAATTTCCCGCAAAGATTTGGATTTCTTTTATCGCCTCGATGGCGACCGTCTTCGCCGGCGCTACGGGCACCCGCAAGGGGTGCCCCTAGGGTGGACAGACTCCGGCTGAGGGGCTGTACCACGGTCGCGGCGGAATTCCGGCTGGCGGCAAACCACCGGCAAAACCTTGCCGGCGCATCTTTCGCAATTTTTTGACGCTCCGAAAAACCTAAAAATATCAACCACCTATCTCAATCAGTTCGCTTGGCATATGGCTTGCTTTAGCCATCCTGTTAACCGATTTCCGACAAAAATTTGTTGGGGTCATCAGCTAAGTGGAGTTTCCCAGTGGCAATCAATTTTAATCAGGCGTTAGGTGCATCCGAAGTGGCGCTGCGGCTGCGTTCGCAGCGCGCGGAGGTCTTGTCCGGCAACCTGGCCAATGCCGACACGCCCAATTTCAAAGCGCGGGATTTTGATTTTCACGCGGCGCTCAACAACGCCATGGCCAGCCAATCCAGTCCGGCGGGGATAAATCGTACCCAAAGTCGCCACTTTGACGCCGGCGCTTCCGCCAACGGGGGTGTGGGTCAATTGAGCTACCGCACGCCCACTCAGCCGTCCATTGACGGCAATACGGTGGACGAACATACCGAACATGCGGAATTCATGGCGAACAGCCTGGAATTTCAAACCGCCTTTACGCTGCTCAACAGCCGTTTTAAAGGCCTGCTTTCTGCCATAAGAGGCGAATAATCATGGGTTTGAACAATATTATCGACATCGCCGGTTCCGGCATGAATGCGCAATCGGTGCGGCTGAATACCACCGCCAGCAATATCGCCAACGCCGAATCGGCGGCTTCCAGTTCGGAGGGCGTTTACCGCGGCCGGCATCCGGTATTTGCCGCGGCCTACCACAATATGCTCGGCCACCCGAACGCCACCAACTTGTCGGGCGACGCCGCCTCGCCGGGGGTCAACGTGCTGGGCATAGTGGAAAGCGACGCGCCCCTGCAGATGCGTTTTGAACCCAATCATCCCCTGGCGGACGAGAAGGGTTACGTGTTTTATCCCAACGTCAACGTGGTGGAAGAAATGACCAATATGATTTCCGCCTCCCGCTCCTTTCAAGTCAACGTCGAAGTCATGAATTCCGCGAAGCAGATGGTGCAGCGGGTTCTGACGCTCGGCCAATAACAAGGAGTAAACCATGAGTGAGATCGCCAGTACTTCCGCCAATAGCGTCTTCCAGGATCTTTCCATTGCGAAAAAAACCAAGGACGCCACCCAGGGTAGCGACGAGCTCGGCCAGAAAGCTTTTCTGCAGCTGATGATCACCCAGCTGGAAAATCAAGATCCGCTGAGCCCGCAGGAAAACGGCGAGTTTATTGCGCAGCTGGCCCAGTTCAGCTCGGTGGAGAGCCTCGATAAGTTAAACAACAACTTCGAGGGCTTTACCCAGAATTTCGTCGCCAACCAGGCGCTACAGGCGTCTTCCCTGGTCGGCCGCTCCGTCAGCGTCGAGACGGATAAATCCCAGTTGCTGGAGGGCGGCGCTGTGACCGCGTTGGTGGAAATTCCGTCCAGCACCCAGGATCTGCAGGTGGACATCTACAACGACGCCGGTGCGCTGGTGGATTCCATCGATGTGGGCAGCGCCCCCGCCGGAGATTTGGCGCTGCGCTGGAACGGCAAACACGCGGAGGTCAACGGCGAATTGTTGGATTGGCAGAGTTCCCACGCGAATGGTCTGGGCGCGGGCAATTACAAATTCACCGTCACCTCATCGGTGGACGGCAAACCCACCCAGTTGAACACGTATTTAAGTGCGAATGTCAACAGCGTCACCGTTGGACCCAGCGGTAGTTTGACGCTGAATCTGGCGGGGCTTGGTGCCGTCAACCTGGCGGACGTCAAACAATTTAACGAGTAATCCTGCTCGCCGCGCCGGATGTTCCGGGGGCGGCGGGCAGAGAGTGAGCGGCCGCCGCCATCCCGCGGCCGCGATTGATCAGTTGCGCGGCCGCCGAATAGTCCGGCTGCCGGTAAAAATTTGCGGTTGCCGGATTTCCCGGCGCCGCGCAAGCAGTAGCAGGAGAGAGATATGCCTTTCGATACAGCCCTTAGTGGCATTCGCGCCGCGTCCAACGAGTTGTCCATTACGGGCAACAACATCGCCAACGCGTCTACCACCGGATTCAAAAGTTCGCGAGCGGAGTTTGGGGATGTTTACGCCACGTCCGTGCTGGGCGCGGGCAATAATCCCATCGGCAGCGGTGTGCGCCTGCAGGATGTGTCGCAGCGGTTTACCCAGGGCAGTATCGCCTTCACGGAAAACGAGCTGGACCTCGCCATCAATGGCAACGGCTTTTTTGTGGTGCGCCGCGAAGGCGAGCAATTTTATACCCGCTCCGGCGCTTTCGGGCTCGACCGCGAAGGTTTTATCACCAGCAATACCGGCGCCAACCTGCAGGGTTTTCCGGCGGACGAGAACGGTGATATCAGCGGTCTGCAAAATGATATTCGCATCCAGACCAGCAACTTGTCGCCCCGGCCGACGACCCTCGTGGAATCGCTGCTGAACCTCGATTCTTCAGAGGAAGTGCTGCAGAGCACCGGCACCGCCTTTAGTACCCAGGGCAACGCCGTCGGCGTCGCCCAGGTAGGCTTGCAGACCAGCACCAGCACCACGCTGCCCACGGCGAACTTCACGCTGCCGCTCGCCACCGATTTCAGCACCGGCAATATCGGCTTCAGCGTGGAAATGACCGCGAGCTCCGGCAATAACGGCACCGTCAACGTGCTGCTGAACACGGCGGCCGGCGTACCTGNNTCCTTGGCGGGTGTGATCAACGCGCAGATTTTCCAGCCGGCCGCGCCCCAGACACCCATCGACGTGATCGCCACGGCAGTGGACGTGGGCGGCGGTCAGTACCGCCTGGATTTCACCAGTCTCGAAGACGGCGAAGGGTCGCAGATTCGCCTGCTCAACGGCACGGCGTCGGCGGCGGATTTGCAATTGCCGGTCGCGCCGGCGACGGCGATTTCCACCCCCGGTATAGCGGCGGTGGACAACGGCTATCCGCAACAATCCATCGATATCACCGACCCGGACGGCAACGTGGTGACCTATACCGCGGCCCAGGGCGCATCGGCGGCCACCATAGGGTCGGAATTGAATGCCCTTGCCGGCGTATCGGCGACTGCCACCACGGAAATGCGCCTGCCGGCGGCCAATTACAACAACACCAACGGCAATATGCAGGTGACTTTGAACGGCGTCACCCTGTCGGCGCCGACTTTGGATGGGCTCGGTGAAGCCATCAATGGCCTTACGTCTTCGACCCTGCCCGGAATTTCCGCGGAGCTGGACCCGGCGACCGGCGACCTGCTGGTCACATCATCGGTGGGTGATGACCTGCGCCTCAGCATCACCAGCCCGGACGACGGCGACAGCCTGGAAATTCTCGGCAACCCCAACGCCCCCGCGGAAATTCTCGAGGTGGACAACAACGGCGCCCTGACCATCGCCAACGCCTCCGCCGCGGCCGGCAACGCAGTGGTGGTGGGCGGTACCCTGAATATAGTGCTGTCGGAAGGTTATACCGCCAGCAACGCCGCGCCGCCGTCGATCGGCCTGTTCGGCCCGCTGACCGGCGCGGCTTTCACCGACGTGACCATCAATGAGTTCGACCCGGCGGATCAAAGCACTTACAACNNCGCGACCTCCATGACCATTTACGACAGCCTGGGCAATCCGCACGTGCTGACACAATACTTCGTGCGGCAGGAGTACGACGCGAACGATCCGACGACTTTCCCCAACCATTGGATGATGTACGTGCAGATCGACGGCCGCGACATAGGCGACCCGGACACCACGCTGCCGCCCCCGGAAAACACGGTGCCGACCCGCGCGGGGTTCGACGTGCGGTTCAATGAGGACGGCTCCCTGGATACGGTATTTTCCGACCAGGTGTTGATCTCCAACTGGACGCCCTTGGACCCGGACGGCAACCCCAATGGGGCCCTGGGACCGCAGAACGTTTTGGCCGGCGGAAATATCAATATTCCCGATCCGCCGACCAGCTCCAATTTCGTTGTCGACCTGGAAGGCACCACCCAGTTTGGCAGTGTTTTTTCGGTCAACGACGTGGACCAAAACGGCTACACCACCGGGCGCCTATCCGGCCTGAACATCGACGAGAGCGGAATTATTTTCGCGCGTTTCACCAACGGCGAATCACAGGTGCTCGGCCAGGTGATTTTGGCGGACTTCGCCAACAACCAGGGCCTGCAACCCACCGGTGATTCCATGTGGGCGGAGAATTTCGAGTCGGGCCCGCCGAATATAGGCACCCCGGGCAGCGCGGCGCTCGGCGCTATACAGGCGGGGGCGCTGGAGGAATCCAACGTGGATTTGTCTGAGGAACTGGTGCGCTTGATCATTGCGCAGCGCAATTTCCAAGCGAGCGCCAAGACTATTGAGACTGCTAATCAGGTTACCCAGACTGTCATTAATCTGAGGTAATGGTTGAGGCCGCTGGTAATTAGCGGGCGGTTTTTTTGCGGCTTTTTTTGCTATTCCCCCGACCCCTCTCCCCTACGCGGGCC
>DJFO01000370.1 GCA_002432555.1 Marinagarivorans sp. UBA5870 | reverse complement strand
GCACACATACCGGCGGTGGCGGCGCCCATGGCCAGCGAGTGACCGCTGCCCGTTACGCTCTGCTCGCGCGCCGCGCGCATTTGCGCAATGAGCTCGCGCACCCGCTCGTGTTCATCGAAGCGCGCCTGATCGAGCACCGTCACCATGAGTTCGCACAGGCCGGCGTGATTGCGGTTGAGCGCTTTGCCCGAAAACGTCAGGTACTGATGCGTGCGATGAATCTGGTCGACCTGACTGCGAATGCTGCAGAAAGCGTTGAGGGAGCCGGCGACGCGCGCCTGCCAACGCTGGACGTCCAGGTAAGATTGTTGGCCGGCGCCCAGCTCGGTAACGCAGCTGGTGTAGTAGGGCAGGAGCGCGAGCTGCCGGTCGTCCAAACGGGGCAGCTCCACCACGATCTGCTGGTAAACGAGCCCGTTCGACCCCACGTCGTAGGTGGATAAGGGACAATCGCTCCGCGGCAGTCGGTGGTGATGGCCCTCTAAATGGGGCTCCTGAGGCGGCACGTCCGCCAATGTGACCTTCGGCAAAATGGACTCGTCGTCCTGGTGGGCCTGGCGCTGAACCAGTGCTGCTGCACGGGCGACGATCGCGGCCTTGTCCGCTTCGCTCAGACCGGCTTTAATCTTCGCCAGGCGTTCTTTTTCCGCCTGTTCTTTGCGCGCGGCGATTGCGGGGTCCGGCACGAGACTGAGACGCACCCGGTGCGGATTGTCGAGCAGCAGTCGGCGCACCTGCTGTTTGATAAAGTCGGGATCCTGGATAGCCGTGCGCAGGGCGTTGAGCGCATTGTCCACATTGAGCATAGCCACCGGATCGCCGCGGTGGGTCGCGGCGGTCAGGGCGTTCATGATCAGCTGTAGCCCGTAGGGATAGCTGTCTCCGCCGATTTCCCGCTGATGCAGTTCCAGTTGATGCAGCGCCGCTTCCAGGTCCTCCGGCGCAATTCCCTCCGCCGCCACTTTGCTCAGTGTGTCGAGGATCAGCCGCTCGACGGCGTCCACATCGTCGCTGGAGCAACCTTCTAGGCCGCAGACAAATGCGAGTTCTTTTTGGGAATCATCCAGGCCGCACAAAGGGGAGGGCGCATTGCCCAATTTGGTTGTTTCCAGTGCGTGCAACAATGGCGAGGCGCTGTTATCCAGCAATACGCTCGAAAGCAGGTTCGCAGTGAAGGCCTCCTCCAGGTTGGCGCTGTGCCCCAGCAGCCAGGCCACCACCACATGCGTTTTGCGTTCGCTGTCCTCGTCAGCGGCCAGCGGGTAGCGCTCTTCCACCGCGACCGGTGCGTAGTAACGCTGCTCATCGGGCACTGCCACCTGTTTGTCCAGGCGCGCAAACCGCTTGAGCGCGAGTTCTTCGAAGCGCGTCTGGTGCTCCACCGCCGGAATATCCCCATAGGTCATGAAAATGGCGTTGCTGGGGTGATAGTGGGTTTTGTAGAAATGGACCAGCTGCTCGTAGGTGAGGTGCGGGATACAATCCGGTTCGCCGCCGCTGTTGAAGTGGTAAGTGGTCGCGGGGTGCAGATACTTGCTGAGGGTGTGCCACAGCACCGAACTTATGGAGCTCATGGCGCCCTTCATCTCGTTGTACACCACGCCTTTGAATTGCAGGTCCGAGGCTGGGTTGTCCGCCTCGGCAAATTCGAGGCGATGCCCCTCCTGGGCGAAATCTAAAGGATCCAGGCGCGAGAAAAACACCGCGTCCAAATACACCTCGAGCAGGTTGCCGAAATCCTTGCGATTGACGCTGGCGAAGGGGTAGGCAGTCCAGTCCGAGCTGGTAAACGCGTTCATAAACGTATTGAGCGAGCGGCGCACCATCATAAAAAATGGATCGCGTNNACCTCCAGCAGGTTGTTGAAGTCCTTGCGGTTCTGGCTGGCAAAGGGATAGGCCGTCCAGTCGCTGCTGGTAAAGGCATTCATGAAGGTGTTCAGGGAGCGGCGAGTCATCATGAAAAACGGGTCGCGCACCGGATAGCGCTCGCTACCGCACAGGGCGGTGTGTTCCAGAATGTGGGCGACGCCCGTCGAATCCTGCGGGACCGTGCGCAGCGCTACCAGAAAGACGTTCTCCGGATTGTCCGCGTGCAAATGAATATGCCGTGCGCCGGTTGCCAGATGTTCAAATTCTTCTACTGTAAGATTGAGGGACGGAATGGCTTCGCTGCGGAGAAAGCGGAATGAGGGATGGGATGACTGCGCTGCTTGCATAGACTGCCTCTGCTGATGCCTGAACACCGAAGGGTGTAATCTTCCATGCATTGTGCCGCCGCTCGCCTTTTAAATTCAACCGCCGGCTGTTGTTACCTCGGCAAAACCGCGGGCTGCTCCGCATGCGCCCGCGTTGGCAGACGGCCGTCGCCGGGGGACCGCTTGGGCGACGCATTTAATTGATGATGAGAAATCGCTATATTGCGCGCCTGGCCGACGTTAGAGGCGAAATATTGGAGATGCAGTGGTGATCGAATGGTTGATGATTTATGGCCTGGACCTGCTGGCGACGGTTTGGTTTTTTGGTTGTTGGATCGGCTATACCCTGTTCGCCCGCAGTCGGGCGCGCCGTTTATTTTGCATCTCCTCGGTGCTGCATCTGTTTCGCCGCCAGTGGATGGTGTCCATGCTGTTTCGGGAAAATCGCGTTGCCGACGCGTCGTTGCTGTCCAGCCTGGAGCGCAACGCCAGCTTTCTCGCCTCCACCGCCATGTTGATCATCGCCGGCTTGGTCACCACCCTGGCCTCGATCGAGCGCGTGCACGCCACATTATTGACTGTGCCTTTTGCTCACGGCGCGCAGACCCCGCTGGAGCTGCAGTTCAAGATTATGCTGCTGTTGCTGGTGTACATTTATTCATTTTTCACATTTACCTGGGCGATGCGCCAATACGGTTTCTGCGCGATCATGCTCGGCGGAGCCCCATTTTGTGCGATCGGTGATCCGCGGGCGGATCTGTACGCGGACCACGCGTCCAGGGTTATAGACCAGGCCGGCCTCAGCTATAATTTCGGCTTGCGCGCTTACTATTTTTCCCTCTCGATTCTGGCCTGGATGTTCAGCGTTTGGCTGTTTCTGCTGGCGGTGGCGGTGGTGGTTGCCGTGCTTTATGAACGGGAATTTCACTCGAACGCCTTGCGGGCGATGATCGCCGCCGTGGACCTGACGGCGGCGAAGAAGTGAGCGGCACAATTGTCAGTAGCGCGGCGAAGGGGCTACTATGCCGCCAAGAACCCTGGCCGTTGATGTTTCCTCCGGCCGCTTTTAAGACGTGAGTGCCGCATATGGACAACGATAACTCCACGCAGAAACGGATGATCGAGTCCTCCCCCGAAGAGGCAACCCAGGCCGCCGCCACCCGTCTCGCCAACCAGACCGCCAAACGCGCCGCGTCCGCCACCCTGCCCCGCGATCAGCAGGACCAGGAGACAAATCTGTTGAGCCCGGCCGCCGATGCCGAGTCAACTCGGCTCGCCAACCCGCGCATCCGGCCGTCGCCTGACCAAGCCCTCCCACCGACGAGTCAAGCCCTCCCGTCGACTGACCAGACCCTCCAAAGCGCCAAGACTCAGGCACTCGACCGCCAAGCGGCCAAGACCACCGCCATCAATCCCGATCTCAAGGTGGTGCGGCAAACCGGCGGGTCCGGCCCTTTCGCTCATCTGGACCGTCGGGTCGCCGAGCGCTATCAGGGCAAGACGGTATTGAAAGAGAGGTTCGTGTTGCTGGAGACGCTCGGGGCCGGCGGCATGGGTAATGTATATCTCGCCAAAGATCTCTTGCGCGAGGAGATGGAAGACAGCAACCCGCACATCGCTATCAAGGTCCTGAACGACGAGTGCCGCCGCTTGCCCGGAGCGCTGCAATCCCTTCAGCGGGAGGCCAAAAAGGCGCAGACACTGTCGCATCCGAACATAGTGACGGTCTACGACTTTGATCGCGACGGGGAAACGGCGTTTATTACTATGGAGTACATCGAGGGCGAATCCCTCAAGGACCATCTGCGCGGCGCCAAGAGCATGCCGCACGAAAAGGCGATGTACGTTATAGAACGGGTGGCGCGTGGCCTGGCGTACGCGCACCAGCAGGGCTTTGCCCACGCGGATATCAAACCGGCCAACATCTTTTTGGCGAAGAACGGCGCGGTCAAAATTCTCGATTTTGGTATCGCCAAAGCCTTCACCGAAGCCACCAAGGAAAAACGCAGCCTGGCGGACGACCTAACCGAGGGCGCGCTGACTCCGGCATACGCCAGCTTGGAGATGCTGCAGGGAAAAACTGCCCTGCCCGGGGATGACGTTTATTCATTGGCGTGCATGGCCTACGAAATGATTCGCGGCCGCCACCCGTTTATCGGCACCGACGGCCTGCCGATGCCCGCGGATATTGCCCGCGCCCAGGGCGCCAAATTGGACCCGATCGTTGGAATTCCGCGACGCCATATGCGCGCCTTGCGGCGCGGGCTGGAATTTGAGCGGGAAAAGCGTTTCCCCGACGCCGGCCAATTCATAGACGCGATCAAGCGGCGCAATCTCAAAAAAGACCTCGGCCTGCTCGCCTTGACGGCGAGCATCACCGGTGCGGCGATTTTCGCCACCAGTACCGCGCTCGATCAAGTGGTGCCGAGTGTCACCAGCCTAAAACCCGAATTGGCGTCCGTCGCGAGCGCCATAGTCGAGGGCGACGAATTCCTGAACGGCCAGGATATTGATCTTGCGCACCGGCTCTACTCCCAAGCGTGGGAATTGGCCAACGATCTTACGACCAATGACGTGGTGGAACGCGAGAAGGCCCATGCCATTTTGGCCGATCGCATGATCCAAGTGAGCGACATTTTGATTGAGCGAGCGCAGGCGCCGGATATAGACGAATATCAATTGCGCGAACTGTTTGTCGCCTTGGAGTTTTTGGCGAAGGACGAAATTGCCGGCAATGAAAGAAGAATCGAAGCGGCTATGGCCAGAATCGAAAAGCGTTTAAAAACGGATTGAACATCAACGGGATCCCTCTATCAGGAGAATTTCTATAATGCTGGTCGACAAAATCAAACCTCTTAGTCTTGCGCTCGCCGTGGCTGTTTTGATCGGCTGTAATTCCACCACGCCGACCAAGGACGCAGTGGCGGGCAAAGCGGAGGAGGGTTACGAATCTCTCGACGATCTTTATATAGTCGATTGCCTGTTGCCGGGACAGGTACGCCGCCTCGGCAGCATGTCTTACCTCAGCCCGCGCCGCGCGGTGCGCACCACCACGGCAGATTGCCGAATCCGCGGTGGGGAATATGTCGAGTACGACCGCGCCGATTATCGCTCTGCCCTGAAGGTTTGGCTGCCCCAGGCGGAAGCGGGCGATAAAGAGGCGCAGAACTACGTTGGGGAAATCTTTGAGAAAGGGCTCGGCCAGGAGCCGGACTACGTATCAGCGCTCAGTTGGTACCGCAAGTCGGCGGACCAAGGATATTCGCGAGCGCAGATCAACTTGGGATATATGTACGAAAAGGGCCTGGGGGTTGATAAAAGCGTTCCCACTGCGCTCAATTGGTATCGCAAAGCATCGGGTATAGGCGACGACGAATTGATCCTCAACAGCGAGGCGCAAAAAGAGCTCGCGGCGACCCGGGAAAAACTCAGCGGCCAATTGGCGAGTGCGAAAGTTCAAACGGATTTTCTGCAGAAACAAATAACCGGATTGAAACGCGAAGTCGAAAAGCAGACCCAGCTAGCACAGCAAAATCAGAACGGCGCCGATACCAAGGAGCTGCAATTCGCCCGTCAGGAAATCGCCGCGCTGTCCGAACTTTACGAAAAAGCCATCGGGGAGCGCAAGGAGCTGGAGGGGCAGTTGGACTCTATGGAAGTGGCCTATCGCAAATTCACCAATGAAAATTTCCTGGCGCCCCAGGTCCTCGACAAGGTGGAAACGCGGGTGATGAAGGATATCAACTTCGGCCGCTACTTCGCCTTGATCATCGGCAACCAGGATTACGTGTTCCTCGATGATCTGCGCTCGCCGATCGAGGACGGCAAAAAACTGCAAAAGGTGCTCGAAGATAAATACGGTTTCAGCACGCTGTTCATCCCCAATGCTTCAGAAAAAAGTATCCTGAACACCATCAACGATTTTTATGAACAAATCGGCGAAAACGATAACTTGCTGATTTATTACGCCGGCCACGGCAATATTTCCCACAGCGACCTGAGTCGTACTGAACGCGGGTACTGGCTCCCGGTGGATGCCGGCAAGGACAATATCAGCAACTGGATCAACAACTCGGTGATCAGTGACCACCTCGACCGTTTGCGCGCGCGCTCGGTGCTGGTGATTTCCGATTCCTGCTACGCCGGATACCTCGGTTCGGAAAAGAGCCCGTTTCTCTTCGGGGTCAGCGGTTCGCAAACGGAAAAAGCGATTCACGCCGGTCTCGCTCGCCGTGCCCGCGTAGTGATTTCCTCCGGCGGCGTGAAGCCGGTATTGGATGGCTCCAATAAGACGCACTCGATTTTCGCCAGCGCGCTGATTGAATCCTTGGAGCAGAACAAAGATGCCCTGCGCGATAGCGGCCTCTTTGCCCAATTATCCGTCAACGTGCGCAAACGCGGTCAAACGGCCGCGGTCGATCAGATCCCGGAAATGAAGCCTGTGCGCGAAGCCGGTCACGAGGGCGGTGCCTTTTATTTTGTGCCGGTCAACTGACCGGCGGCTCGGCGGTTATTTTGTGCCGGTCAGTTGATCGGCGGGCTCGGCGGTTATTTTGTGCCGGTCATTTGACCGACGGGCTCGGCGGTTATTTTGTGCGGGTCAGTTGATCGGCCAGGTCCTCTAAAACATGGGGCCATATCCGCTGCCAGCAGCAGGTGTGGTCGCTGTCGGGCACCACTTGAAAACGCGCTCGGGGATCCTTGGCGGCCGCCGCGGCGATCAGTGGGGCAGGGACCTGCTGATCGCGAGCGGCAGCAAAATGCCAACGCAGAATCGAGTCGGGCAGTAGCGGCATCTCAACTGGATTGAGCGAGTCCACCAGCGGCAGATAGCCAAAATGGTTGGTCCAGGTGCGGTGATCCAAATTGGCCGCCAGGGTAATCACTCCCACCACCTCGCGCCGGTTCTGTGCCAGCAGCAGCGCAAGACTGCCGCCACCACTGTGACCTATCAGAACCCACTTTTTTCCCGGCAGGCTCCGCTGCAACCTATCCAGCGCCGCATTGAGGGCGTGCACCACCCGGGGGGAGTAGCGGCCGTGGGTCCACAGATCCGCCGTGCAACCGGGCGGAATTTTCGGCAATCCATAACAGGGCCGGTTGAGATACACCGACGGCCGATCGTCCAACATCATCAGCCGCAGCGCCGTCATCTGACGGGAATTCGGATCGGCCGCTGGGACCATGCCTCGAAACCACGGCCGGCCGTCTCCTTCAAAATAAAGGTGGACGAATTCCTCTTGCGGCAGCCGCGCGCCGTTGCGGACGAAAGCCTGAATCGCGAATTCGCGCGGTGGCAATTCGAGGGTTTGACAGTCGCGGCATGTTTCCCGGAGACGTTGCTGCGGATTAACGCTGCAGGCGCCGCACGTCGCGAATATGAGACAGACAGCGATCCACCGCCGAGCGGCGGCGGATTTACCCGGAATTTGAATCATTGCGATAAAACAGCACCGCCCGCTCGTCCGCCGTCACGGCGCTCGGCGCGCTCAAAGTCTCGGCGCAAGTGCGGTTTCTGCCCGAGCTTTTGGCTTCGTAGAGTTTTTGATCGGCGCGCTCGACCAAGTTGATCGCGGAGGTTTTTTGATGGGCGACGTAACAGCTGACACCGAGACTCGCGGTGACCGAGAGACGCCCTTTACCTGTGTCGATCTCCGCTTGGGCAAGGGCGAGACGCAGGCGTTCGGCGACCTGAATCGCGGTCAAAATCGGCGTAGCGGGCAGAATAATGGCGAACTCCTCACCGCCGTAGCGGCAGGGAATATCGATCATGCGCAACTCGTTTTTAATAATGCTCGCCGCCGCGACGAGTACGCGGTCGCCGCCTATGTGGCCGTGGGCATCGTTGATGCTTTTGAAATGGTCGAGATCCGCGAGGATCAAGCTGGTCGGCTGGAAGCTGCGCCGGGTGCGCTCCATCTCCGTTTCGAGCGCCCACGTGAAGTGTCGTTTGTTGTGTAGCTGAGTGAGCGGATCTGTGATGACCTGCAACTGCAGATTTGCGATCTCCTGGCGCAGGGCTTCCAGGACTTGCTGGGCCCCGCAAGCGGATTCCGGATGGCGGCAGATTGACGGCGGCAGAGAGTCGCTCATGGTCTGGGTTGGGCGCAATCGCCAATCACGATAGGCGGTGCAAAAAGTCCTCGTAACCGAACTCACGCACGATCTTCAATTGGTCGGTTTTGCTGTTGTAGAGCGCGATCGCCGGCAGCGGAATACCGTTAAAGGTCGTGTTTTTGACCATGGTATAGATCGCCATGTCTTCAAACATCAAACGCTGGCCAATCTGCAGCGCCCGCGGGAAACTGTAGTCGCCGATCACATCGCCGGAAAGACAGCTCGGACCACCGAGACGGTAAGTGTGCGGAAGCTCGCCCGGTTCGCCGGAACCGGTGATGCGCGGCCGGTAGGGCATTTCGAGCACGTCGGGCATATGACAGG
>DJFO01000332.1 GCA_002432555.1 Marinagarivorans sp. UBA5870 | reverse complement strand
CATCAAGGTTATGGATGCCAGCGTAACCAACAGCGGCCACTATCCGTCCCCAGTTTGCATCGGACGCATAAAGAGCGGTTTTCACCAGTGGTGAATGAGCCACCGAGTAAGCCGCCTTAAGACATTCTGCCGGATTGGCACCGCCTGAGACTTGGATAGTCACGAATTTAGTGGCGCCTTCACCGTCGCGAACGATCGCGTGCGCGAGCTGCTGCATCACCGAGACCACCGCTGCGAATAACTTGCTGTAGAGCTCTCCGCTGGCTTCGTTCAAAATCGGCAGGCCGGTTCTGCCGGTTGCGATTAATATGCAGGCGTCGTTGGTCGATGTGTCGCCATCGATCGTGACACGGTTGAAAGACTTGTCGGCCGCAAGCTTCACCAACTTATCCAAAACCGGTTGCGCCACCACCGCATCGGTGGCAACGAAAGCGAGCATTGTGGCCATATTTGGTCGAATCATCCCGGCACCCTTAGCGACGCCGGTAACACTTACGGTTTCACCGTCATGGTCAAATTGGACGCTAGCACCTTTGCGACAGGTATCTGTCGTCATTATGGCTTGCGCGGCCTTGTCCCATGCATGGACATCCAGATTAGCGACCGCCTGCGGTAAGACAGCCGTGATTTTCTCAACGGGTAAGAACTCTCCTATAACCCCGGTGGAAAAGGGCAACACCTGTCGAGTCTGTACATCTCCAAGCTGCGCCAAGGCTTCACAGGTCGCTCGAGCATCCTGCAACCCACGGTCGCCGGTACACGCATTTGCATTACCTGAATTAATAATGAGGTAGCGTATATCACCTCGCGCGAGATGATCTCGCCCAACGACCACCGGAGCAGCGCAAAAGGCATTTTGAGTAAAAACTCCGGCAACCGCAGCGCCTTCTTCAATGGCAAAAACCAGCACATCCAGGCGGCCTGGCTTTTTCACCCCGGCACTGGCGGCACCAATACGCACTCCCGCAATAGGGTGCATCAAAGGCCAAGCAATCTCATTCTTTGCCACTGTTTAACCTCTCTTACTAAACTAACCTACCGTGACACGATTTATATTTTTTGCCTGAGCCGCATGGGCACGGCTCGTTGCGCCCAACTTTCGCCTGTTGCCGCACCACCGGTTCGGCTCTGGGGGGGGCGGACTCTTCCGCGACGGGATTCAATGCGGAGACCTCCTGGTGCTGCAACTGCATCTTGCGCTGCGCCCGTTCTGCGGCTTCTTGGCGCTGACGCTCCATAGCATCCAGCTGCTCCTGGGTCATGGGCTCCAGTTTGAATAGCACCCGGGTAACGTCGTGTTTCAGACTGTTCAACATATCCTGAAAGAGGCCGAAGGATTCCCGCTTGTATTCCTGCTTCGGGTTGCGCTGCGCGTAAGCTCTCAAACCTATTCCCTGGCGGAGGTGGTCCATATTGGCCAGGTGCTCTTTCCAAAGTGTATCCAGCACATGCAGCATCACCTGTTTTTCCAGTGTCCGCATAATGGGGCCTATACGCTCGACTTTTTGTTGGTAATAGTCGTCCATCGCCGCCGATATTTTTTTGCGCAGTGTCTCTTCGTAGAGCGTCTTATCCTCCAACAACCACTGCCGTACCGGCAGCTTTACCGCAAATTCGCTTTCCAGGGCCTGCTCAAGCCCGGGCAGGTCCCACTGATCTGGTGAGGACTGAACAGGAATGTGAGAGGAGGCGATATCGTTGATTACATCTGCACGGATTCCGTGAATGGCCTCTTCAATTGTTTCTTCATCAAGAAGATCGTTGCGCTGGTTATATATGACGCGGCGCTGATCGTTGGCAACATCGTCATATTCCAAGAGCTGCTTTCGGTAATCGAAGTTGCGCGCCTCCACCTTTCTCTGAGCGGTTTCGATGGCATTGGTTACCATACGATGCTCAATGGCTTCGCCTTTTTCCATGCCGAGCGCACTCATAATTTTGCGCACGCGGTCGGATGCGAAAATGCGCATCAAGTTATCTTCCAGGGACAGATAGAAACGGGAAAAACCTGGGTCTCCCTGACGACCGGCCCGGCCGCGCAGCTGATTGTCNNATACGCCGCGATTCGTGACGCTCTGTACCGACAATATGCAGACCGCCAGCAGCGATCACTTCGGCATTACGTGTTTTCCAAGCTTCTTTTATAGCGTCCTTCTGCTCCTGCGTCGGATCTTCGAGCCGAGCAATCTCGGCTTCCCAATTGCCGCCAAGAACAATGTCGGTCCCTCGGCCCGCCATATTGGNNGTGGCGATGGTCACCGCGCCGGGACGGCCGGCTTGGGCTACGATCTCCGCCTCACGAGCATGCTGCTTCGCGTTCAAGACTTCGTGTGGTATGCCCGCTTTTTTAAAGCGCCGCGACATTTCCTCTGATGTTTCCACGGACGCTGTACCTACGAGGATAGGAGCTTTGGTCGCATTGATCCGCTTGACCTCCTCAACGATCGCTTCGTATTTATCCTCAACGCTTAAGTAGATAAGGTCGTTAAGGTCGCGCCGNNTGCACAGGTCTGTTGGTTGGGATCACGACCACATCAAGGCCGTATATCTGCCTAAACTCTACGGCTTCGGTGTCCGCAGTGCCGGTCATACCGGAGAGCTTCTTGTATAGCCTGAAATAATTTTGGAATGTTGTCGATGCCAGCGTCTGGCTCTCACTCTGAATCGGCACTCCTTCTTTGGCTTCGATCGCTTGATGCAGTCCTTCCGATAAGCGACGGCCGGGCATAGTGCGCCCAGTATGTTCGTCGATCAGAATTACCTGGCGATTTTCGACAATGTATTCCACATCTTTNNTGGAATAACTTATGCGCGCGCAAAGCGGTATGCACGTGGTGTAACAGCCCGAGGTTATTGGCCGCGTAAAGGTTTTGGTTGTCGCGCAACAGGCCATTTTTGGTCAACAGATCCTCAATTAACTGGTGACCGTCCTCCGTCAACTCGATCTGGCGAGTTTTTTCATCCACCGTGTAATGCCCGCCCTGACCACCCTCTTCCTGTATCTGCAATTGAGGAATCAATTTATTCATCAACACGTAAAGCTCTGTGTTGTTTTCCGTCGCCCCAGAAATAATGAGCGGAGTCCGAGCTTCGTCGATCAAAATGGAATCGACCTCATCAACGACGGCGAAATTTAAGCCTCGCTGCACCCGATCCTCTTTTCGCAACACCATGTTGTCGCGCAAATAATCGAAACCGTACTCATTGTTGGTACCGTAGGTGATGTCTGCCGCGTAGGCTCGGCGTTTTTCCTCTTGACCCTGCAGGGAAACGACTATACCCACCGTCAGTCCAAGACTTTCATACAGCGGCCTCATCCAATTCGCATCGCGACTAGCAAGATAGTCGTTAACCGTAACTATATGTACGCCTTTACCGGACAAAGCATTCAGATACGCAGCGAGAGTCGCTACGAGGGTTTTCCCTTCACCGGTTTTCATCTCGGCAATACGCCCCTCGTGCAGCGTAATCCCGCCGATCAACTGAACGTCGAAATGCCGCATTCCCATGACTCGACGGCTGGCTTCCCGGCAAACAGCAAAAGCTTCGGGCAAAAAGGCATCGAGTGTTTCACCGTTGGCGTAACGCTGCTTGAACTCGGCGGTCTTGNNCGCGCATTGACCTCTACAACCAGCTTGCGCATACGCTTAAGTTCGCGGTCGTTCTTCGTGCCAAAAATCTTTTTTGCTAATTGTCCGATCATGAGAGTGCCAATTCCGAGGTGGGCGTTTCTGTTCGAAAAGCCCGCATCATAAATGAGTTGTACAGGGGGTTAAATAGCTATTGCGCTGGCGCGCGGTATCGGGAGACGGGGGGAATTATCGGCTGGCGCGATGAAT
>DJFO01000333.1 GCA_002432555.1 Marinagarivorans sp. UBA5870 | reverse complement strand
CCGGCCGGCGACCGCGCCCTGCGCGCGGTGGCGCGCACCGTCAGCAGCCACATGCGCCGCCCGGGCGACCTGGCCGCGCGCTACGGTGGCGAAGAGCTGGTCCTGCTCCTGCCCGACACCGACGCTGCCCAGGCCTGCGCCATCATGCAGCGCATCATTGAAGGCATCGCCCTGCTGCGCATTCCCCACGAAACCTCGCCGGTGATACCGATGCTCTCGGCCAGCGTGGGCGGCGCCACCCTCGACAGCGACGACGGCCTCACCCCCGCCACCCTGTTCGACCGCGCCGACCACTACCTGTATCGCGCCAAGGACGCCGGCCGCAACCGCGTCAATTTTTTTTCCTACAAACTGGACCTCGAACTGCGCGAAAGCCTGCGTCTGGAACAGAAGCTCAAGCAGGCGATTCGCTTACAAGCACTAGAGGCGTATCTGCAACCTCAGGTTTCGGCCGAAGGAAAAATCATCTGGGCCGAAGCGCTCATGCGCTGGTTCGACGCCGAGGACGGCCCGATCAGCCCTACCCGTTTCGTACCCCTCGCCGAGGAGACGGGCCTGATTCACGGCTTGGGCCAATGGATTTTGGAACAGGTGTGTTACCACCTTTCGCAGCACAAAGGTTACTTGGATATGGTCGGCATCAACGGAATTTCCGTCAATCTGTCCGGCCGGCAGTTTTATTCGCGCTCGCTCCTGCGGGACATTAAACGGACTATTTCTGATTCGGGAGTCGGTCCTGAACGAATCGAATTCGAGTTGACAGAATCGGTGGTCATGGACGATGTGCAGGTGGCGATCGACGTAATGCGGCGGTTGCGAGATCTCGGCTGCCGGATTTCCATCGATGATTTTGGGACAGGTTACAGCTCCCTCGCTCACCTCAAACGTTTTCCTATCAACTGCCTCAAAATCGATCGATCATTTGTTGAAGACATACCGCACGATGCGCACGGGTCGGAGATTGCCACGGCGATTATCGCCATGGCGCACAAGCTGCGACTGAAGGTGGTCGCGGAAGGTGTGGAAACCGTGGCACAGCGGGATTTTCTCGTCGCTCAAGGGTGCGAGTCCCTACAAGGTTTTTTATTCGGCAAACCGAAACACGTGCAGGATTTCGTTAATCTCGGTCGCGCGCAATTTTTTGAAATCAACGGCGGCAGAACGGCGAGTGGTCAATCGCGGGGGGATTGAACGCATTCCCTAGCGGCAAAACTACGGCTCCAAGAACTTGACAACACTTGTGTCCGGGTCGCGGCTTTTACCCGCCGCCGTTAAATTGTCGAGATAAGCCTGCCAATAGGCGACCCGGTTCTTCCCGAGGTCATATAGATACTCCCAGGTATAAATGCCGCTGGCATGGCCGTCGTCGAACTTCAGCCGCAAAGCATAGTTTCCCTGGGGTTCGATATCCGTCAAGTTTACGTGCAGCTTGCCTACCTGGAGCTGTTCCTGACCGGGGCCGTGCCCCCGCACCTCCGCGGACGGAGAATAAACGCGCAGAAATTCCGCCGGCAATTGCAGCAACTCCCCGTCGAAACGCAGTTCCAGTAAATTGGATTTACGGCGCAATTTGATTTCTGTCGGGACCGGCATAACCGTCAGAGAATGAAGCGGCTCAAATCTTCGTCTTGCGCGAGATTGGCCAATTGTTCGTTGACGTAGGCGGCGTCGACGACGACCGTAGAGGCCTGGTCGCCAGCGCCGAAGGAGACACCCTCAAGCAAGCGCTCTAACACCGTGTGCAGGCGCCGAGCTCCGATATTTTCGGTCTTTTCGTTGACGTTGTAGGCGATCTCGGCGAGCCGTCGAATGCCGTCTGCGGTGAAACTGAGCTGCACGTTTTCCGTCGCCAGGAGCGCTATGTGTTGCTCAGTCAGAGACGCGTTGGGCTCGGTGAGAATGCGTTCAAAATCGTCCGGCGTCAGGGCAGTGAGTTCCACCCGAATCGGCAGACGCCCCTGCAGCTCCGGAATCAAATCGGACGGCTTGGACAGGTGAAATGCCCCCGAGGCAATAAACAAGATGTGATCGGTTTTGATGACGCCGTGTTTGGTGCTGACGGTACAGCCCTCAATCAGCGGTAGCAGATCGCGCTGCACGCCCTCGCGGGACACATCCGCACCCACAGTGCCCTCGCGTTTGGCAACCTTGTCGATTTCATCAATAAAGACTATGCCGTTTTGCTCGGCAGCGGCTATGGCAGCGGCTTTAATTTCCTCTTCGTTCACCAGTTTTCCCGCTTCTTCTTCCGTCAGTTTTTTCAAAGCCTGTTTGACGGTCATCTTGCGCTTGCGGGTGCGCCCGGTATTGAGCGAGGAAAACATATTCTGCAATTGGTGGGTCATTTCCTCCATACCCGGAGGCGCCATGATTTCGACCCCGACGGAAGCGTTGTTTACATCGACTTCGATTTCTTTGTCGTCGAGCTCACCCTGGCGGAGCTTTTTGCGAAAGAGTTGGCGAGTGGAGGATTCGCCGCTCGGTTCCTCGTGCCTCGGCGGGGGCAGCAAAGCATCGAGCACGCGCTCCTCCGCCGCATCCTGCGCGCGATGTTTGACCTTGCGCGTCTCCTGTTCGCGATACAGCTTGATGGCGCTGTCTACTAGATCGCGCACAATGGATTCAACGTCGCGTCCGACGTAACCGACCTCAGTAAACTTGGTGGCTTCCACCTTAATGAAAGGTGCATTAGCAAGCTTAGCCAAACGTCGCGCAATTTCGGTCTTACCCACTCCGGTAGGCCCGATCATAAGTATATTTTTGGGCGTTACTTCGTTGCGCAGCTCCGGATCCAACTGCATCCGCCGCCAACGGTTGCGCAAGGCTATGGCCACGGCGCGTTTGGCCGCTTGCTGCCCGACTATGTGTTTGTCGAGTTCATGCACAATTTCACGGGGGGTCATCTGGGTCATGGGACGAATTTAAAACTCGAGTTCTTCAATGGTGAGATTGTGGTTGGTGTAAATACAGATATCGCCGGCAATCCGTAGGCTTTTTTCCACTATGGCGCGAGCGTCTAACTCCGTGTTTTCCAGCAGTGCGCGGGCAGCGGATTGTGCAAAAGCACCGCCCGAACCTATGGCGATCAGATCGTTTTCCGGTTGAATCACATCGCCGTTGCCAGTGATCATCAGCGAAGCGTCCGCATTGGCCACCGAAAGCAGTGCCTCCAGCCGCCGCAATGCCCGATCGGTCCGCCAGTCCTTCGCTAATTCGACGGCGGCGCGAACTAAATTGCCGCTATGGCTTTCGAGTTTCGCCTCAAAGCGCTCAAACAATGTGAAAGCGTCGGCCGTGCCACCTGCGAAACCGGCAAGCACTTGGTTGCGATACAACCGGCGCACCTTGCGTGCATTGCCTTTCATGATGGTGTTGCCGAGGGAAACCTGACCGTCGCCGCCTATGACAACCTTACCGTTGCGACGGACGGACAGTATGGTGGTGCCTCTGTATTGTTCCACGTTGGGAATCCTTATTCGGTGGCGATCCGCTGCAGACGCGATCGCTTGTGAAGGTGAAGAAGTTGGGGCAANNTCGGATCAGCCGTCGCGTTTGCGCTTTAGCAACATGGCGTCGTAGCGATTGGAGATGAGTGTGTCCTTGGCCTTTGCCAGCTGGGAGCGGGTGGCAAAGGGTCCGACTATAACCCTGTGCCAAGTGTTTCCTTCTTTGGCCTCCGACTGCTCAATGCGCGCGGAGAGATTCAAGAGCGTCAGTTCTGCCCGCACTTGTTCCGCCTCGGTGGCAGATTTGAATGACGCAACCTGCAAAAGGTATTCGACGTTTTCTTCAACTTTGGCGGTCGCGGGATTTTTCGAAGCGGTGACGGGTACTTCGGTATCGCGCAGGATCTTGTAAAAATCGTACTTTGGCGGAGCCTTTGCAGCCTCGGCGGCACCGGTGTTCGCCGGCTCCGGCCGCGCGTTCGCAACTGGCGGTTGCAACTCGCTTAGGCGCATTAGAAACGTGATGAACGCGCCCAGGATGGTGCCGGTAAACAGCCACACCCACCCGGGGACCTTGGAACCCGCGTGTTTATCACCCGCGTGTTTATGTTTTTCGCCCATGGAGTACAGCGCGCCTATAGCTCGGAAGGGTGGCTATTGTAGCCTGCGCAGAAGCAAATCGGGATAGGCGCGGCGTCAGCTCATATCCTGCGGATCCACGTCCAGAGTCCAGCGCACCCGCTGGGCGAGCGCGAGTCGGTCGATTCGCTCCACCAGGTCCGTGATCAGCCGCTGCAGATCGCCGCGGCGGGCAGCGGTAATTTGCAGTTGGTAGCGGAAGCGATGATTGCGTTTTTCCATGAGCGCCGGCAGGGGTCCCAGATACCGCAGCTCGGCAGAAGGAGGCTGCAATTCGCGCGCGATTGCCAGGGTCCTTTGCAGGAACTCCTCCGCGTTCTCCGCACGTTTGGATTCTGCGCGCAGCATCACCATGGCCCAAACCGGCGGTAGACACGTCGCCTGCCGTTCCCGCAGCAGCGTTTGGGCGAAGGCGGGATAAGCGCGCTGTAATAACAACTGCAGTAAAGGATGATCCGGTTGGTAGGTCTGAATCAGGACCCGGCCCGGCAAAATCCCGCGGCCTGCTCGTCCCGCCACTTGTACCAGCTGCTGTCCCATGCGCTCGGGGCCGCGGAAGTCACCACTGAACAACCCTTGGTCGACATGGAGCAGCAGCGCTAGTGTCACCTTCGGAAAATGGTGGCCCTTCGCCAACATTTGGGTTCCCACCAGAATGCAAGGCCGCCCCTGCGCCAACTTTTCCGCGAGCGCCTGCATGGCGTTTCGACGCTGCATCGAATCCTGGTCAACGCGCATTGTCTCCACGTCGGGGAAATGTTGCTGCAGCAGGTTTTCACAGCGCTCGGTGCCCTGGCCCAAGGCAGTCAACGCGGGATCATGGCAGCTCGGGCACCGGCCAGGTACTGGTTTTTGTTGGTCGCAATGATGGCAGCGCAGGTGCTTGGGGAAACTGTGCAACGTCATCCGCGCCGCACAAGCCGTGCAATTGGCGACCCAGCCGCACTGCCGGCACAAGAGGGCGGGGGCATAACCGCGCCGATTAATAAATACCAGTACCTGCTCCTGCCGCTCGAGGGTTTGACGGATGGCTTCGAGGGCGGCCGCGGCGAACGGATTATCGCCGCTCTCCTTGCGCATATCGAGCAACTGCAACCGCGGCGGCTGGGCACCGCCGGCCCGCCGGGTCAAATGCAAATGCTGATATCGGCCTATGGCTGCGTTGTGTAAGGACTCCAGGGATGGCGTGGCGGAACCCAGGACTAGCGGTATTGCCGCGCGAAACGCGCGCATAACCGCGACATCTCGCGCTGAATAACGCAGCCCTTCCTGCTGTTTAAAAGACTGATCGTGCTCCTCATCCAGGACGATCAAACCGAGCTGGGGCATAGGTGTGAAAACAGCCAGCCGGGTGCCGATTACGATGCGCGCGTCGCCAGTCGCCGCGGCGCGCCAGTTGCGCGCCCGCTCGGCCTCCGGCACGCCCGAGTGCAGCTGGACTATGGGAACAGCGAAACGGCTTTGGAAGCGCTGTAATGTCTGAGGGGCAAGGCCGATCTCCGGCACCAGCATCAGCGCTTGGCGGCCGGCTTGCAACGCTCGGTTTATCGCGTGCAGATAAACTTCCGTTTTCCCGCTGCCGGTGACCCCTTCGAGCAGGTAAGTGGCGTAGTGGTGGTAGCGGATTTGCTCCAACGCGGCCTGCTGCTCGGCATTGAGCTGCTGGGCCGGCTCCGCGAGGACGGCCATTTGGTCCCAGGCCGACACCGGAATATCGACGGGTGCGGCGGGCGCGATCAAGCCCTTTTCCGCGAGGGCGCGGATGACCGCTGGCGTAACCCCCGAATCCTTTAGCTGCGCCTCACTGAGAATCCCGTGTCGGAGCAACAACTGGTGCAGCAACTGCTGCTTCGGGCTGCGCTTAAGCGCGTGCTCAGGCAAACCTTTGCCTGCGACGGTATGCCCCCAAAACTGCACCGGCCGATCTTCTCGTTCGGGCCTGCGCAGCTGCGTGGGTAAAGCCGCGTGGAGCACTTCGCCGAGCGAATGGTGATAATAATCGGCGGCCCACCGGCACAGCTCGAAAATTTCCGGTGGGATCAAGGGATGCCGATCGAGCACCGCTTCCGCGGCACGCAGTTTGTTGACCGGCAGACTGGCGGAGTCGGCAAAGCCAACCAGCACACCCACCAGCGTCTGCGGGCCGAAAGGAACGCGCACCCGCACACCCGGCACCACGGCGTCCGCTGTGAACGGCTCGGGCGGCAGATATTCAAAAAGACGGC
>DJFO01000021.1:9901-12921 GCA_002432555.1 Marinagarivorans sp. UBA5870 | reverse complement strand
CCATCACGGTGGACAAGCGGGCGGTGGATATGCGGGCGGTGCGCGCCAACATCGAGCGTCTGCATGCGCAGCGGCCGGACGACTCGGTAGTGGTGGTCGCCGAAAAAGGGTCCCAGACGGGTCTCCTGGTGCAGGTGATCGACCAGGTGCGTCAGGGCGGTATTCAAGATGTTTCCATAGCCGCGTCCGAGCGCGGATAAGGGGTATTTATGCTGTTACGACGTCATGTGGAAGGCGAGGGCGATGAAACCGGCATAGACCTGGCGCCCATGCTGGATTTCGTGTTGAACCTGCTGATTTTTTTCATCATCACCACCTCTTTCGTCAAAGAGGCCGGCATTACCGTAAACAAAGAATTGGCGATGACGGCCGAAAGCCAGGAGTCCGGCAACATTCTGATCGCCATACGGCCGAACGGCGATATCTGGATGGATAAAAAGCGGGTGGACATCCGGCAGGTGCGACCGCTGATCGAGCGCCTGCATGTGGAGCGGCCGGAAGACACGGTGGTCATTGTCGCCGACAAAGAGTCCCAGACTCAGACGCTCACTCAGGTGATGGACGCCGTGAAGGCGGGCGGAATCGGTGAAGTATCCATTGCAACCCTGCCGGGTGCGGAAGGATAAAACCATGATTATTCGACTTTCTGACAGTGCCGTAGTCCCCGCAGCCGCCGCGTCGCTCGTTCTGTCTCTGCTGCTGTTCGGGCTCATGTACAAAGTGATCGAAGGGGGCCACGCCGCTCTCGAAGCCAAGGAGGCCCTGCCGACTATTGATTTTGTGCGGTTGAAGCGCGACTCCGATGTGGAAACGCTCTCGCGGAAAAAACCACCACCGCCGGCGCCGCCACCGCCGCCGCCGGCAAAAATGAAAGTGGCGGCGAGTGCAGTGCCGACGGAAAGTCTGGCGGGAATGGAAATTCCCGATCTCAACTTGACGGCGGACGTGGGCGGGACGGCTCTCGCAGGCAGCAAGGCCATGTTCGATGGCGACATTATTCCGCTGCAGTGTCCGCCGGTGTCCTACCCCAGCGACGCACGTCGCGCGGGCTTGACCGGCTGGGTGCAGATCGAATTTGTGGTCGGCCCGGACGGCGCCGTGCGCAGCGCCAAGGCGGTGGACGCGCAACCGCGCGGGGTATTTGAAGCCGCCGCCGTTATAGCTGCCCAGCGCTGCAGGTTCAAACCGAAGATGGTGGACGGCAAACCGGTGGAGCAGCGCGGGCGCCGCAAGTGGAATTTCGACTTAAATAAGACCGCGGGGTAATCACATGTCCAAATTGAGACAAACCATTGCCAACCTGATATTGGCCGCCGGGGTGAGCTTGGTACCTTGCGCCCTGTACGCCGCCGAGTGCGGCAAGGAAGAACAACAGCAGGGCGGCGAACTGAGCGAAGACACCTATGCAACCGTGCAGTCGGCAACGGAGCTGCTCGGCAAGGAAAAGTATGGGGAGGCGGTGGAAAAACTCAGCAAAGTGGCCGAAAAGGGGACGGACTACGAAAAAGCCCTGGTGAATTATAACCTCGGCCTCGCCTACAGCTCGCAAGAGGACTATAAAAATGCCGTTAAGGCGTTTGCCAAGGCGCTGGAAAAGGATGTGCTGCCGCGGGCCAACCGCGAGCAGCTGCGCTACAACCTCGGGCAGCTCTACATAGTGACGGGGCAGTTCGAAGACGGCATCAAAACCTTGCAGACTTATATCGATACGGCCTGCGGCCCGGTGCCGGCCGAGGCCCATATTTTTCTCGCCAACGCCATGTCGGAGGCGAAACGTTACGCGGAGGCCCTGCCGCAGATCGACCTCGCCGTCTCCAAGGCGAAGGAGGTCAAGGAGCAGTGGCTGCAAATGAAACTGGCCATTGCCTACGAATTAAAGGAATACAAAATGTGCGGGGAGGCACTGGTGCAGCTGATCGCCAAGGTGCCGGGCAAGGCGGAATATTGGAAACAATTGTCGAGCGTTTTGTATGAGATGAAAAGTGATACAGAATCGCTCGCGGTGCTCGCGCTCGCGGAAAAACAGGGGTTTTTACAAAAACCCAACGAGGTTAAGAACCTGTTCAGCGTTTACATGATGTTGGAGTCGCCCTATAAAGCCGGTGCCATATTGGAAGAAGCCATGGCGAGCAACGTGATGCCCGCGGATGAAACCAACCTGAGTTCCCTGTCCGATGCCTGGATCAACGCCCGGGAGGTGGATAAAGCGGAATCGACGCTGAAGAAACTCGCGGGCATGTCGGACAAAGGCGACTACTACTACAAACTCGGTGCCATGTACGGCGACAATGAACGCTGGGAGGATTCCAAGGAAATGCTCAACAAGGCCCTCGCGAAAGGCGGTCTAAAACGCACCGGGGAAGTCTGGATGCGCCTCGCGGTGGCCCACTACGGCATGAAGGACAACCCGGGGGCTATAGCCGCTTTGCAAAAAGCCATAACCTTCGACGAATCGCGCAAGCAGGCGGATGAATGGCTGCGCGCTTTGAGCGCGGTGCAGGTGGCGAATGCGCCGGAGTCCTGAGGTGATTGATCGATCTGCTCGGTCGCCGTGCTTCTCACGATGGATTCAATAGTCATGACCGATTTAATAGTCATGAACGATTTAATAGTCANNAATACTCACGATCGACCTCGTTTATTATCACGATCGAACGATTCCTGGCAGTGCACGCATAAACGCACGCCAGGGATAATCCTGCGGCGCGCCTCCGGAATGGGAGCGTCGCACTCTTCACAACGAGTTAATCCCGCGCCCGTCGGCAGGCGGCTGCGAGCCAGCTTGACCGCATCGTCGATACTCGCATCAATTTGATCCTGCACCGCGCCATCGCGCGTCCAGCCACCGGCCATGAATGAGCCCTCGCTCAAGAAGCTGCTTTATTTTTTTGGCCGCAGCGACGCCGCAAAGTTCGAGCCGCAGATGGGGTGAAGAACGAACACCAGCCATTGGTTTGACGATGAGGATTGCGTGGCAGAGCGGCTGATTTCGGCGGGGTAGGTGCCAGGCTCGCCCTCTC
>DJFO01000021.1:2622-9889 GCA_002432555.1 Marinagarivorans sp. UBA5870 | reverse complement strand
GGTAAGCCCGTAGTTGGTGCCGACTGGTTGAAGAGCTCGCTCATGGTTACCCATGATGGCATCAATGCCGCGCCACTCACACAGTATTTTTTGGCCGCAGCGACGCCGCAAAGTTCGAGCCGCAGATGGGGTGAAGAACGAACACCAGCCATTGGTTTGACGATGAGGATTGCGTGGCAGAGCGGCTGATTTCGGCGAGGTAGGTGCCAGGCTCGCCCTCTCCCCAACCCTCTCCCGGTAACGGGAGAGGGAGCGCACGAGGTAAGCCCGTAGTTGGTGCCGACCGGCGGAAGAGCTCGCTCATGGCTGTCCATCCGCTCATGGCTGTCCATGGTGGCTGTCCATGGTGGCATTAATGCCGTAACCACTCCCACAGTTGGCACCGGCACAATCGACTCCCTGCCCGCGCGCGCGGGAGCGCACGGGGTAAGCCTTTAGTTGGTGCCGGCCGGCGGAAGAGCTCGCTCATGGCTGTCCATGCGCTCATAGCTGCCCATGATGATATCAATGCCGTTGCCACTCCCAAGGTCGGCACCGGCACAATCGACTCCCTCTCCCGCGAGCGGGAGAGGGTTGGGGAGAGGGCGGCGATTTACATCGCCTAATTCGCCAGATCGGCCACTATCGCCTGTACCACCAGGCAGTGGTTGATCAGATCCTGCTGAGTGCTGCCCTCGCTGATGTAATTCAGGCCGTGGGGCCAGAAGTGGGTGCCGTCGGATTTGATTTGATCGGTGACCACGCCGGAAATTTGCCGCAGCTTCGCGGTGGCCAGGGGCCCCATATAAATTCCGTTTTGTACAAGCGCGCGAAAGTCGGTGGCACCCACGCCAAAGACGTGGGCAATTTCGTGCATAGCTGTGACATGGTGCATGGACGCGCGCGAGCCAAAGCGGATAGAGCCGTTGGTGCTACCGTCGGCGGTGGCGACGCTGGGGTTGTAGCTCACCTGCAGATGTCGGCTCAGATCGGTGTAGCAGTTGTAATTTTTCACGGCCGTATCCATGGCCGTGGTGATGCGGTTGTAGGCATCCTGCTGATCCGCGCTGGGGTTGGCCGCCCGGCTGAGGGTATAGGTCACATTGCCGCGCCCGGTGCAGCCGTTTTGCGGAGGCGGCGGCGTGTAGTTTTTCACCAGGCGCAGATTGTCGATCTGCACTGTGACGTTCTGCTCCTGGTTGCGCCACGCCGGTTGCAGCACAAAAACATGGTTGACCTTGCTCAAATTGAGGCCGGAGGCGGTTAGCTCCCGGATGGGATAGGTGTGCGTCTGCCAAGCGAAAGACGTGTGGCCGTTGCGGACGGGCAATTCCGCGCTGACACAGGGCAGGACGCATTCCATTTTAAAAATAAATCCCGCCGCCGCGCTCGGCTGCTCGTGATAAACGAGGCGCATGTCGAAGCTTAAAGCGCCCTGGGCATAAGCGCTGAGGTCGACGCCGGCGGTGCCGGGCATGGCCGCGCCAAACCAACCGTTGGCATTTTTCTCGTGCGCGGCATCGTTGGCGTTCCAACGGATTTCCATCACGTCCCCGCGCTGCGGGTCGCCGCTGTCGATTTGCTGCCACTGGACGTGGTAGTCCCCTTCCCCGGCATGGTGAAAAATCTCGCCCGTGAGGGCGCCAGATTCATACGCAAGCCAGGGCCCAAAGCCCGGCGCCAGGCAGTCGCCGAACAGGGTGTCCGCGGGGTTCGCACAAGGTTCGACCCCCACCGTCACGGTGTCGGTGAGCCGCGTGCCGGCGGCGCTCGCGGCGAGTTCAAAAACCAGTTCCGCGGGTTGCCCTATATCGGGAGCGACAAATCCCGCTTCAACGCCTCCCACGAGGGTCACTGTGGGTCCGGCGAGCTGGCGCCACTGAACCTCGGGCGCCGCCCCGGTGGAGGCGAGTGCCTGTCCGTGCAGGTTCACCCAAACACTATTGTTCACCACTTGATCATCCCCCGCGTCCACTTCCAGCACTATGCCCGGCAGGCCAGTGGAAGAACTGCTCGATGAGGAGCTACTGCTGGAGGAAGAACTGCTGCTGGTGGAAGAACTGCTGCTAGAAGAAGAACTGCTGCTAGAAGAACTGCTGCTAGAAGAAGAACTGCTACTCGACGAAGTGCTGCCACCGGGATTAGTGGAGCCGCCGCAAGCGGTCAGCAGGCTCAGGACGGTGGCAAACAAGGCGGCGCTCAGGGATGGGCTTCTGGTCATGGGTGTCACTTATTGATTTTATGATCGCGGGCCAGCTTAACATTTGGATCGCAACTGGAGCGGTGAAGCGCTTCCGATTTCCGCTTGTTGGTGGGCGAGTTTTTGTTAACAAGGCTATTGCGTCACTTATGCGGGCCTCCGCTATTTTAAGGAGGGGCTTTTTCCAGCGGGCTTTTTACGGTGGGCATTTACGGTCGGCATTTACGGTCGGCACTTTCCAGGGGCTTTTTATACGGGGCTTTTTATACGGGGCTTTTTATACGGGGCTTTCTACAGCGGAGTTTTTTTGGCCTTACGCCCCGGGCTTAGTGGCAGCGTTTTTATGGCAGAGCTTTTTACGATCGGCTTATGCTCGTTTTCAGTCTAAGCGAAATCATTTCGCCGGCGCCACCATGCGTGCCGCCGGCTCAGCGTATCCGGAAGGTGTCTTTGGGAGGGAGCATCGCCGCTCCCGCGCCGATAGAATACTTTTAAGATTCGCAGAGCTGCTTTAGCTGCTGCAGCGCCTTCGGCCAAGTTTCGGTGAAATATTGTTCGTGGGATTCCACCATATCCATTTCGACGGTAATGCGGGTTTTGCCGTCCACTTCAGTAAAGCGGTAGTTTTCTCGCGCACCGGCCCAGGCTGCTATATCTTCCCCTTTGGTAATTTCCTTGTCGCCCTCGAGCATACCGAGGTGTTCGATGGAAATGTATTCGTTGGGTCGGTTGATCGCAATACGACTGACCATGCCGCCTTTATTACCGTCTTTGTCGGTGCCGACAAACAGCATCTTGCTGCCTTCACTCCAATCGCCCACATAATGCGAGGTGGGGTTAAATTCTTTGGTCCATACCGGGTAGGTCGAGGCGCCGATCATGCAGTTAAAAGCCTTTTCGCGGCTGGCGGCGACATCTATGTCAAAGGTGAGCTTTTTCATGTGTTAGGTCTCGTTTGCAGGGGTGATACTGTAAGATTTCCAGGGCAAAACTGCTAGAGACTGTTTCATAACTGCTACGCTCGTCGTTACTGCGTTAAAAACGCGCTCCCAATGCTCCTTTACGACTTGTAAACTGCGCTTGCTCGCGCGTTTTTGCCTTGTCTCACCTTCGCACGCGAGTTATGAAACGACCGCTAGCAGAGATTTCTTACCTGAGATTTCTCGGAAATAACTCCGGGCCAGTGCGTTGCGCACTTCCCGGAGGTTATTCGAGCAACAGGATCGCCTCGGTGAAAATTGCCTCAAGTCAAAACCGACTCAGCTCATATTCGCAGACGGAGCGAGCCGCTCGGGAAGGTGCCGGCGCAGTTCATCGGGGGGCATTTGAGTGAGGTTCTTGTCGATCTCGAAACACAAATCCCGCTCCAGCTCCGGGCTGAACTGTGCCCGCAGTTCGCCAAGCATCGAGGGCGCGGCCACCAGCCCGAGTTTATAAAATTCTCCGCGTTTATGCTCTGTCTCCAGAAAATGGGCGACCTCCCGAGCGAACTCCAAGACACGCTTTTCTTTCGGTGAAGTGCGCGGCACTCTCATACTATGAGCGTGGCGCCCCAGATTATCGCTCGCCAATTCGCGCTCGGGTAAAACGGTGTCCGGCTGTAGGAAGGTTTTAATTTCTTCTATCTGTTTGCTATGGGGTTCGGCCGCGCGAAACAAGCGCGCCTTATGTGTATCTGCTGTGATGACCCAGATATCACTTTTCATATCGCCTCCTCATGTGCGGGAAAATTCGCGCGGGAAAATCCGCAAGATTTTCCGAGCTTCGGCACCCTTATATAGCGTTTGCCAATAAAATGTATTGCCTTTGCCAATAAAGTCGCCTAGGGATACGCGCGATCGACATTTTGTGTAATAAAAAGGGGCTGGTTTCTCCCCTAACCTATTGACCATTAATCCGGCAGAAATTTTCCGGACGTTGCGCGAGCGAAACTCAGCAGGACGGCAGTCTGATTCCGTTTGGTAATGTTTGCCAACCGATAGTGGCTGCCCTCGGTGGCGTTTATGATAGCCCCGTCATTCTCTTCGGGAGGGGTTATGGAGAAACACAGGATCCACCGCATTGGTTGGCTGCGCGCGGTAGTGCTGGGGGCCAACGATGGCATAGTTTCGACGAGCAGCCTGGTGATGGGCGTGGCCGCCGCGGGTGTACCCGCAAGCGAAGTCCTGCTGGCGGGAGTGGCGGGCTTGGTGTCGGGCGGCATGTCCATGGCCGCGGGCGAATATGTTTCGGTCAGTTCTCAAGCGGACACCGAACGGGCGGATCTGGATCTGGAGCGGCGAGAATTGGCGCGGGATCCGGATTACGAGCATCAAGAAATGGCGGAAATCTATATCGAACGCGGCTTAGACCCGGCGCTCGCGGCGGAGGTCGCCCGGCAATTGATGGCACACGACGCCCTGGCCGCCCACGCCCGCGACGAACTGGGCATCTCTTCCACCAATAAGCCGCGCCCGCTGGAGGCGGCGTTCGCCTCCGGCGCGACCTTTTCGGTGGGTGCGGCATTGCCCCTGGTGGTGGTACTCTTCGCGCCGCGTGAAGGGCTGCTCTGGGCCGTTGCCGGGGCCGCTTTGTTTTTCCTCGCGAGTTTAGGGGCCTTGGCCGCCCGGCTCGGCGGCGCTTCCATTATCAAGGCGGCTCTGCGGGTTACCTTCTGGAGTGCGCTGGCCATGGGGCTCACCAGCTATGTGGGCAGTCTGTTCGGCGTCCACGTATAAGGTGTCACGTATAAGTAGAAGGTTTTCACGTACAAATGGCCGCACTCGTTCAGTTAAGGTTAATTTCCCGGTGCATAGAGTGGGCCTCCATCAATTATCTTTGGAATAAGTTTTATGGGCGGACAGACAATGCGTCAGTGGATTCTAGCGGCCGTGTTGGCGGGTTTCTCGGCAGGGGCTGCTGCGCAGGGGTATATAGGCGTAGGCTTGGGGGGTGCTTCCTACGACGACGCGGAGTTTTTTGCAATCGAGGACGAGAGTACCGCGTTCGAAGCGCTGGTAGGAATACGTTTAATCGACGTGCTGGCGATAGAGGCATCCTATCTCAACTTGGGAGACTTCCAAGATCTTGAGAACGACGTTGATCTTAATTTTTCCGGCTTTACCCTGTCCGGCAAGGCGATCCTTCCCCTGGGTCCCCAGATGGACTTCTTCGCGCAGGTGGGTGCCTACTTCTGGGAGCTCGAGGAAGATGATTATTATTATGGTGATACCTATCTACTGGAGGACGGCTCAGACCTGATCTACGGCGGAGGGGCAAATTTTCATCTTACCGACCAGTTCGACTTGAACTTGACCTATCGAGCGGTGGAACTGCGGGACCTCGAAACTTCGCTGTTGTCCGCCGGGTTCAGTTTCGTTTTTTAAGCGGCGGTCTTAGTTGCCCGCTGCCCCTTAGCTGCCCGCTGCCCTTAGGTTCATCCCTTATTACTCCCTTTGGGGATCGCTGCTGCTCGGTATGTGACAGCGACGTGCCGCAGGATTTGGAGAGGGGGCGACCCTTGTGGTCGCCCGTTCTCGCCGTCTCGCCCATTCTCGTTTCACAAAACCATACACGGCACCCTGTGAATGCGTCTGCCGACCTAAAACACAGATAGACCGCTCATGGATCCGCAAACAAGCGCCGCTGCTCCGCTGTAATGCTCACATCATTGATGCTGGCAAACCGCCGTTGCATAAGTCCGTTTGCGGCAAACTCCCAGTTTTCGTTGCCGTAGNNNNCAGTCGGTAGTCGAGTTCCTTCGCCCACTTGCGTCTCAGAAACTCCACTATGGCGGCGCGGCCGCTAAAAAATTCGCTGCGATTGCGCCATTCGCTGTCCAGTGTATAAGCCATGGCCACCCGCACCGGATCGCACGTATTCCAAGCGGCTTCGGCGGCTTTTACCTTTTGCAGGGCTGTAGCCGCGTTAAAAGGCGGCAAGGGCGGGCGCGGTTCGATTAGAGACAGATCGAGGCTCACTGTCATCACCAGGCTTTATAGGGCAGAAATTTGCCGTTGAGCGTAACGACCACCCGATCGCCTTTGGGGTTTTCCTCTTTTGTTACGTCCATGGAAAAATCGATGGCGCTCATGATTCCATCACCAAATTTCTCATGGATGATTTCTTTGAGCGTGTCCCCATAGACGCCGACAATTTCGTAGAGACGGTAAATCAGCGGGTCTTGCGGCACGGCAAAATCCCAGTTTTTGCGCGGAAAAGCCATAAGTGCGGTTGCGCTACCGGCGGGCAATTCTAAAAATTCACACAACAATGTGGCTTGCGCGGCGGGCATGCTGTTCATGCCAAGGCAGGCCGAAGTTGTCCAGACAGACGACATACCGACGCGTGCAGCGATGTTTTCCCAGCTGAGACAACGCACTTGTTTCGCGCGAATGATGGCTTCGGTCACTTCGAGTTTGTTCATAAAAATCTCCTAAATAGGTGGCCTAATTAATACGTGCTTTTTGTCCGCTTGAACTTTTTTGCCCGTTTGAAATAGTGCTGCGCTGTCGCTGTCGAGGCACTCGGCGGCAGCCGCACGGTTCGAAGGCGGCGCCGAGCTTGTGAATAGCCGCGCCCGGTACTGCGCCGAGGGTTCGGTTAGCGGATTCTATGCCGATGACCATAAGTCTTTGAATATTTAGGGGTTTCGATCGAAAGTGGGCGATCCGAAGGGTAACGAAATTTTAGGATCGCGAATCCCCGTTGCTCAAAGCACGAAACTTCGTGTTCACCGGCTTCGTTTCGCTCCGTCCCCGGGGGGACATTTATTTTCGCCGAGTTGTAAGATTTTCCAGGCCGCCCGCGATTTACACCTCCTTTTTCTCAGCCATATGGCAAAAGGTTTTAATTCACACCGCCAAGCCGCGGAAAAAGCGGTTTCTTGAGGCTATTTCTTCATTTCGGAAAACTAGGCAGAACTTTTGCAGACCAGGTATTTATTGCGAGCTGAGTGGCGTTTCGAATTACCGGAAATCCATACCGCTCATATAAGTTTCAATAGGTTCAAGAGTCCGCAATCGGTCCGGGCCTCCGCGTTCGTGCTGATGGGCCTGCGAAAAACTCCGCACGCCGCGGTGCTGTTGTCGAGAGTTGCATGTCGAGAGT
>DJFO01000021.1:0-2564 GCA_002432555.1 Marinagarivorans sp. UBA5870 | reverse complement strand
GAAGCTAACACACCGGTGAAAGAAAAAGAACAAACTGCGAAACTGAATTTCTCGTTGCAGCAGGCTATCGAAAAGCCGCGGTTGATCATCAGCCGGGTTTCGCCCTGCGTTGATGAGGGTCGCTACCCCGCGAAAGGCACGGTGGACCAGCCGGTGACCGTGAACGCCACAATTTTTACGGACGGGCACAATCGGCTCGCGGCGCGCGTGCTTTGGAAAGAATCCACCGAAACTCATTGGCACAGTGAGCCCATGACTCTCTTGGGCAATGACTTGTGGCAAGCGGTGTTCGTCCCCCGCAAGATGGCCCGACATTATTTTAAAATCGAGGCTTGGCTCGATCGGTGGCAAAATTACCACCACGAACTACATCAAAAGTTTTATGCGGGCGTGCCGGTTAAACTCGAGGTGGAGGAGGGCCGGCTGCTGTTACAGGAAATTTTCGATTACGCTCGAGAACAGGGTCGTGCGGATGCGGACCGGGAGGAAGGTGCGAAAATTATTCCTCACCAGCCCCTGACCCGCGACGCCGCGCTCGATTTGTTCGAAGAGGCCTTTCAGCAAATTGACCGCGCCCGGCAAGCCGACGATCTGGAAGCGGAGGTGCAGGTTTTGCTGCGGCAGGATCTCGCGGAAGCGGTGGAAATTGTCGAACCACGCCAATTCCTTGCCCAACCGAAACAAACGTTTCTTATCGACGTGGAGCGCACCGCCGCCGGGTATAGCAGCTGGTATGAGTTGTTTCCGCGTTCGATCACCGATTCGGCGACACGCCACGGGACTTTCGATGACGTTATTGCACGCCTGCCGGCAATTCAAGCCATGGGCTTCGACGTACTCTATTTTCCCCCCATACATCCCATCGGCCGGAAATTCCGCAAAGGGCGCAATAACAATGTGCGCTCACAAGCCGGGGAGCCGGGCAGTCCCTATGCCATAGGCGCCGAGGAGGGTGGTCACGACGCGGTACACCCAGAGTTGGGCGGCATAGCCGCGTTTCGACGTCTGCGCGCTGCCGCAAAAAACTATGGGCTGGAAATTGCCCTGGATTTCGCCATTCAATGCTCTCCGGATCACCCGTGGTTGCAGGAGCATCCGGATTGGTTTTCCTGGCGCCCGGACGGCAGCATCCGCTATGCGGAAAACCCGCCGAAAAAATATCAGGACATCGTCAACGTCGACTTCTGGAAGGCGGAGTCGATCCCAGGTCTGTGGCTCGCCCTACGCGACGTGGTGCTGTTCTGGATCGAGCAGGGGGTGAAGATCTTCCGGGTCGACAACCCGCATACCAAGCCGCTGCCGTTCTGGGAGTGGATGATCGCGGACGTGCACATGCGCCATCCCGACGTGATCTTCCTGTCCGAGGCGTTCACNNAAGCCGCTGCCATTCTGGGAGTGGTTGATCGCCGACGTGCGCAGCAAACATCCCGACACCATTTTTCTGTCGGAAGCGTTCACGCGGCCCGCCATGATGTATCAGCTGGCGAAAATTGGCTTTTCCCAAAGTTACACCTATTTCATTTGGCGGAACCACAAGCGCGAGCTCACCGAGTATATGATGGAGCTTACCAGCCCGCCGGTGCGCGATTTCTATCGCCCGCATTTTTTTGTTAATACTCCGGATATCAATCCTTTTTTTACCCAGACTTCTGGCCGGCCGGGGTTTTTGATCCGCGCGGCCTTGGCGGCGACCCTCGCGGGGTTGTGGGGTGTGTACAGCGGTTTCGAATATTGCGAGGCCGCCGCATTGCCCGGCAAAGAGGAATACTTGGATTCCGAGAAATATGAAATTAAGCCGCGGGATCTCGCCGCGCCGGGCAATATCATCGCTGAAATCACCCGTCTCAACCAGATTCGCAAGGAAAACCCTGCCTTGCATTCGCATTTAAATGTTCGCTTTTACGATTCCCAAAACGAGAAAGTGTTGTTTTTTGGCAAGACCACGCACGACAAAGCCGAGTTTATCCTGGTGGCGATCAGCCTGGATCCGCACAACGGCCAAAGCGCCCAGCTGCAGCTCCCGCTCGCAGAGTTCGGCGGCTCTGTCCTGGAAGTGACCGAACTTATGCGCAATATTCGATTCGAGTGGCACGGGCCGTCACAGCACTGGTATTTCGACCCGCGGGAACTTCCTTTTGCGATTTGGCGTATCCAGCCGAGGAGAAATTAGTATGTTAAACCTGAAGCGATACCCGGAAACCGGCACTATGGCCACACAGCCGGAATCCAGTCTCAACGCCGATCAGGCCACCTGGTACAAAGACGCCATCATTTATCAGCTGCACGTGAAGTCCTTCTACGATTCCAATAATGATGGGATCGGCGACTTCCCCGGGCTTATTGAAAAACTGGATTACATTGCGTCCCTCGGCGTGAACACGATCTGGCTGTTGCCGTTTTATCCGAGCCCATTGCGCGATGATGGTTACGACATAGCCGACTATTATGGCGTGCATCCGGATTACGGAACGATCGATGATGTCCGGCGCTTTATTGACGAAGCTCATAAGCGGGGGCTGCGTATCATCACGGAGCTGGTAATCAACCACACCTCCGACCAGCAC
>DJFO01000404.1:4902-5214 GCA_002432555.1 Marinagarivorans sp. UBA5870 | reverse complement strand
CAATTGCATAAAAATGGGTCATAGTCCTACCTTTGGAAAACAAAAAATTACCTTCGAAAAATTCAGTGAACGCGGCCGCCGGGGCGCCGCGGGGAAAGACGGCAGGCGGCCCAAATAAAATGGCCCGCGGCGCTAAATAAGCTTCGCGTACTCTTCGGGTTGGTAACCCACCAGCAGCTGCCCGTGGAGCTCCACCACCGGGCGTTTGATCAGCGTGGGATTGGCCAGTACCACCGCCGCGGCGGTTTTGCCCATGGCCAATTTCTGATCTTTTTCCGACAACTGCTTCCAGGTCGTACTGCGATTGTTGAT
>DJFO01000404.1:0-4802 GCA_002432555.1 Marinagarivorans sp. UBA5870 | reverse complement strand
CTTATCTGACATACTCGCTCCTATCAACTGGTGGTGCAGGATACCACAAGGGGGGTAGCCGGTTTAACACCGGGCACCCCGCCGGGTGCAGCGACGCGGCTGCGACTTGCGGTGGTCGCGCGGCTGTAAATGGTGTTGAGGCTATAAATGACGTTGGAGCCGTGACTTGCGGTGTGGCTGTGATTTGTAATGATGGCTGTGACCTGTGGTGATGGCTGTGGCTTGGGAGTTAAAAGCCGGCTGCGGCCCAACGCGCGACTAGCGAAATTTTCCCGGCGAGGAGCGCCGGACCGAACCGCATCTGCAAGACCAAAATAAAGGGGAACAAAACCATGATGAAGCAAAATCTGGCTGAATCTCTGGGCGATATCAGCAGCTTGTCCCTAGGGGAATTGATGTCCACCGAGGTTTTAACGGTTTACGAGGGGTGGTCCATCAAGCGCCTGGCGGGTTTTTTTGTCAAACATCATATTTCCGGCGCGCCTGTGGTCGCATCGGATCACACGCTGGTTGGCGTGGTGACCCAGTCGGATGTGGTGCGCTTCGAAAGCCGCAGCCCCTCGGACGCGGAAATCCAGAAGGTGGTGCGTTTTTACTATGGCCCCAACACCCAAGGCCTCACAGACGCGGATGTGCGGCGGCTCAAGGAAAAGGCGGTGGAGACCTGCACCGTCAATGCCATCATGACCCCCGAGGTCAAATCCCTCGATATTCAGATCAGCGCGAGCCAGGCCTGCCGGTTTATGGTGGAGCATGAAGTGCACCGCCTGTTTGTCACGGCGGAAAACCGGGTCGTGGGTGTGGTGACCGCCATGGATTTTCTGCGCCGCATGGTCGCGGCCTGAGTCAGCGTCTCCGGCGGGCGCGGCTTGCACAGCGTTGGGTTTTTTGGCTCAATGCGTCGCCCTGATTCGAACGAGTTGATCCTTTGCAAGCTGCCCCTCCCCCGTCCTCCGCCGGCAAAGCCGGTTTGTTGCGCTCCAGCGCTACCGTCGGGCTGGTCACGCTCTTGTCTCGCGTGCTCGGTCTGGCGCGGGACGTGGTTTTCGCCTGGTTCATAGGCGCCAGCGGCGGCGCCGACGCTTTTTTCGTAGCCTTCAAGATCCCCAATTTTCTGCGGCGGCTGTTCGCCGAGGGGGCGTTTGCCCAGGCGTTTGTGCCGGTGCTGTCCGAGTATCGGCAGCGCGGTGACCACGCGGCGGTGCGGCAACTTGTCGACCGCATTGCCGGCTGCCTGGGCGTTGCGGTCTGCAGTGTTTCGGCACTGGCGGTGGTGGCGGCCCCCCTGCTCACTTTTATTTTCGCCCCGGGGTTCTACCTGCACGCGCCGGAAAAATTCGCCCTGACAACGGACATGATCCGCATTACGTTCCCCTATCTTGCGCTCGTCTCCCTCGCCGGGTTTGCCGGCTCCATTCTCAACAGCTACGACCGTTTTGCCGTACCGGCGCTGACGCCGGTGGTGNNCCTGCGCTCACCCCGGTCACCTTGAATTTGATCTTGATCGCCGCCGCCGTCTGGGTGTCACCCCTGTTTCCCACCCCGGTAATGGCCTTGGCCTGGGGTGTGCTGGTGGCGGGCTTCAGCCAGCTGGTGATGCAATTGCCCTTTCTTGCGCGCCTCGGTTTGCTGCCGCGGCCGAAGGTGGCCTGGCGGGACCCCGCCGTGAGGAAAGTCCTCACCCTAATGGCCCCGGCCATGTTCGGTGTTTCGGTTTCTCAGATTAACCTCTTGCTGGACACGGTCTTAGCCTCTTTGATTTCGGAGGGTAGCGTCTCCTGGTTGTATTATTCCGACCGCTTGATCGAGTTGCCGCTCGGGGTATTTGGGATCGCCATTGCTACCGTGATCCTGCCCACGCTCTCGCGTCAGCACAGTTCCTCGTGCGGAAATTACAGCCACACCCTCGACTGGGCGCTGCGCACGGTCCTGCTTATTTCTCTGCCCGCGACTATAGCGCTCATGGTGATGGCGCAGCCGATCATAGTGACCCTGTTCCAACACGGCGACCGGTTTTCCGCCCTTGACGCCCGCATGTCTTCTTATAGTTTGACGGCCTACGCCCTCGGGCTCACCGCCTTCATGCTGATCAAGGTGCTCGCGACCGGCTATTTCTCTCGGCAGGACACTAAGACCCCGGTTAAGATCGGCATAGTGGCGATGATCGCCAATATGGTCTTCAACCTATTGCTGGTGGTGCCGTTCCATTTTCTCTTTCAAATCGGCCACGTGGGCCTTGCGCTCGCCACGGCGGGTTCCGCCTTCCTCAACGCCGGCTGGCTGCTGCGCGGCCTGCGACGGGCGGACGTCTACCAGCCGCGTACCGGTTGGCTGCGATTTTTAATCCTGCTCGCAACCGCGAGTGGCGCCATGGGCATTTATCTATTCGCCTGCTTGTATTGGCTCGAGGATTTCACGGCGCTCATCTGGTGGATGAGGATTTTTCACGTGACCTGGCTCTGCGGCAGCGGGCTTGCGCTGTATCTCGCGGTGCTGTACCTCGGCGGCTGGCGGCCGCGTCAATTGCGGCCTGACTTTGCAGTGGGTGGATAACCTCGGGTGGATAACCTCGGGTGGATAACCCCGGGTGGATACCCCGTTCAATCCCCGGTCGCCCCTGGGTTATACTCGCGCCCTTGCGCGTCGCAGCAGGTTGAACAGAGTTTGAACGCACCCCAACATGAATTTATCGCCGGCCTGAAAGGTCTGCAGCCCAGACATCGCGGTTGCGTCCTGACCATTGGATCTTTCGATGGCGTGCACCTGGGGCACCAGGCGATCTTGGCGCGCTTGCTCGAGGTGGGCAAACACCTGGGTCTGCCCACGCTCGTCATGGTGTTCGAACCCCAACCCCATGAGTATTTTTCGCGGGAGAAGGCGCCGGCACGGCTGATGCGCTTGCGGGAGAAAGTCGAGGCGCTGTTTGCTCTGGGAGTGGACCGGGTATTGTGCCTGCGTTTCGATGCCCATTTGCGCAACCTGTCTGCCCACGATTTTATCCAACAGATACTGGTGGACAAACTGGGGGTGGCGCATCTGGAGATCGGCGATGATTTCCGCTTCGGCTGCGACCGGACCGGTGATTTTCGCCTGCTGCAGGAGGCGGGCGCGCGGCACGGATTCGTGGTGCGCGACACCCGGACCTTTTTGTTGCGCGGCGAGCGGGTCAGCAGCACGCGGGTGCGCAAGTTGTTGGAGAGCGCGCAGCTGGCGCAAGCGGCGGAGCTGCTTGGGCGACCTTTCACGGTGACCGGCCGGGTGATTTACGGCAAACAACTGGGGCGTGTGCTCGGTGTGCCGACGGCGAACATCGGGCTCGGCCGCTACAGGTCGCCGGTGCAGGGCGTTTACGCCGTGCGGGCGCTTTTGTGCGACCAAAGCCGCGCGGAGTTGCACGGCAAAACTCAAGAACAGCAAAACGACGGTCGAGAAGAGTTGCCACCCAAGGGTCGAGAGGAGTTGCCACGCAACGGTCGAGAGGCGCCGCAAAGCAAAGGCCCGGAAACATTGCCAGGCATGAACCGGGAGCTGCCGGGTGTTGCCAATGTTGGCGTGCGGCCGACGGTAGCGGGCAGCGCAAAACCCTTGTTGGAAGTGCACCTGCTGGATTACAGCGGCGATTTATACGGGCGCTGGTTGCGCGTCGAGTTTTGCCACAAATTGCGCAACGAGCAGAAATTCAATTCCTTGGATGAATTGAAAGAACAAATTCAGCGGGATCAGGCGGCGGCGCGCGAATATTTTGCGGCCGGTCCGCGCGAAAGACATTTTTAGTCTGATAGCAGACATCACACAGAACAGAAGCGACATCGCATGACCGATTACAAGGCCACGTTAAATTTGCCGGCGACCGAATTCGCCATGAAAGCCAATTTGGCCCAGCGCGAACCGGAAATCCTGGCGCGTTGGCAGAAAACCAATCTCTATCAAACCTTGCGCGCCGCGCGCGCCGGCCGCGCCAAATTTATTCTGCACGACGGCCCGCCTTACGCAAATGCCGATATTCACATCGGCCACGCGGTTAATAAAATTCTCAAAGACGTCATAGTCAAAGCCAAAACCCTCGGTGGTTTCGATGCGCCCTATGTGCCGGGCTGGGATTGCCACGGCCTGCCGATTGAACACACGGTGGAGAAAAAAATCGGCAAGGCGGGGGTGAAAGTCGACCATGCGACTTTCCGGCAAAAATGCCGCGAGTACGCCGCCCAGCAGGTGGCGGGGCAAAAGCAGGATTTTATTCGGCTCGGCGTGTTGGGCGAGTGGGACAATCCCTATCTCACCATGGACTTCAAAACCGAAGCGGACACGGTGCGCGCGCTCGGTGAGATAGTGCGCAACGGCCATTTGCAGCGCGGCTTCAAACCGGTTTACTGGAGCGTGGTGGGCGCCTCCGCGCTGGCGGAAGCGGAAGTGGAGTACCACGAGAAAACCTCCTTCTCGATCGATGTGGCCTTTGCCGTGGCCGATCTTGCCGATCTGGCGGCGCGCGTGGGCGAGCTGCCAGGCACCGGTGAGGTGGCAGTGGTGATTTGGACTACCACCCCCTGGACCCTGCCGGCCAACCAGGCGGTTAGCCTCCACCCCGGGCTCGACTATGTGCTGGTGCAGGCGGAGCAGCAGCGGCTGATCGTCGCCGAAGCGCTCCTGCCGTCGGTACAGCAGCGCCTTCGCCTCGCGGAGCCGCGGGTGTTAACGCGGTTCAAGGGAGCCGCCCTGGACCGGCTTGCGCTGCACCACCCCTTTTATGCGCGCCAGGTGCCGGTGGTGTTGGGCGAACACGTCACCACCGACGCGGGCACCGG
>DJFO01000065.1 GCA_002432555.1 Marinagarivorans sp. UBA5870 | reverse complement strand
CAGTACGCCAACTTTGGCGAGCATAGTGGCATGGGCGATGGAGCCGTTGATGTCGTGGTGGTAAAGGCGGTAATCAAATCCGATAGAAGCGGTAAAACGCTCAACGAAGGCGTCGGTGGCTTCACTGAAGCGGCCCCCCCAAAGGGTGCTGGTGGTTTGGTTCTGGCTCATAGTGGCTCCTGGCGGCCGCGTCTAAACTGGATAGACCGGGGGGCGCACGCGTTTTGTTACACTGCGAAGCTCCCGGCCAAAGGTGGCGAATTATAAACAAAGCCATCAGCCAGTTCAGTCTCTATCGGTGGGGTTTTGTATCAGCACGTCTGCACGCAATTTTAAAGGCGATTTTTTGCCGAATCTTTGTACGGTCCAGGCGGTGTTTCACCTGATCCTGGTCGGGGAGCTTTTGGCCATAGCGCTCACCGTCGCCCGCGACGGGGTATTGGAATTCAACTGGTACCGGTTGGGGGTGCTGTCCATCCTGATCCAATGGATCGTTTTGGCAAGCGCCGCCTGCCTCTGTCCGCTGCGGCCGTGGTTCAAGCGCCGCCATCCGATGGTGGCTGGCATGGTCAGCTATCTCCTGGTGCTCGTCATCACTGTGTCTTTCTCGGCCCTTGGGGCAGCCGTACAGGCGGCGGGCAGCGAGCTCAATTGGGATCTGCTTTTCACCAACCTGATGCTGGCGGCGGTGTTCGCCGGTATCGTCCTGCGGTACTTTTACCTGCAGCAACAACTGAGCAATCAACAGCAGGCGGAGCTGACGGCGCGCATCCAGGCCCTGCAGGCACGCATTCGCCCGCACTTTCTCTTCAACAGCATGAACAGTATTGCGAGCCTGATCGATTTCGATCCGGCGGCCGCGGAAAAAATGGTGGTGGACCTGTCCGAGCTCTTCCGTGCCAGCCTGAGTGACCCCGGCCTGATTCCACTCGAGCGGGAGCTGGAGCTGTGCCGGCGTTTCGTTGCCATCGAGCAGATGCGCATCGGCGAGCGCCTGCAGGTTTCGTGGGAGATCGATCCTATGCCCGAGGCCATGGTGCCGAGCCTGCTGCTGCAACCGCTGATTGAAAATGCCATTTACCACGGCATCCAGCCGCTGCTCGAGGGCGGTGTGGTCGCAATTTCCGTCAGAGCGGCGGGTCCAAATTGTGCGGTCGAAGTGCGCAATCCGGTGGCCGATCAGCGCCAGGAGCGCAGTAAAGGCAACGGGCTTGCGCTCGACAACATTCGCCACCGCCTCGAAGCGCACTACGGCAACAAGGGCCGATTGGAAGTGGCGGCCTCGCCCGCTCAGTACGTGGTCCGTGTGGTATTTCCTGCGGTGCCGCCGGTGGTGATCTAGGCGGAGCCCGGCGAGCCGGCGCGGCCGCCTTTCCTGTTGGCGCATTTGGCCTACACTTAACAACAGCAGGCACAACAACAACAGCGGGCGGGGCTCGATTGCCCGTGACAACTTTGGAATCCAATGTGTGATGCAAGTATTAGTCGTGGATGATGAAGCCCTGGCCCGCCAGCGGGCCATGCGCATGGTTGAAAATATCGAGGGGTACGACGTGGTGGGTGAAGCCGCCAACGGCGAGGCCGCCCTGCGGGCGATTCAGACCCTCGATCCCGATATCGTTTTGCTGGACATCCGCATGCCCGGCGAGGACGGTCTGGCCACCGCGAAAAAAATTGCCCAGTTGAACGATCCTCCCGCCGTGATTTTTTGCACCGCTTTTCATGAATATGCGGTCGAAGCCTTCGAAACTCTTGCGGTGGGATATCTGCTCAAGCCCTTGCAAAAAGAACAGCTCACCACGGCCCTGGACAAGGCGCGCAAATTGAGCAAACTGCAACAGGCGGCCGCGAGCCAAGACGCCGGGCGCAGCGAACGCCGGAAAAATATTGCGGCAAAGACCCGCCGCGGCGTGGAGCTGGTGCCGATCGAAGAAATCTACTGCTTTGTTGCCGATCAGAAATACGTGACCATCATGCACGGCAGTGGTGAGACCCTGATCGATGACACGCTCAAAGAACTCGAAGAGGAATTTGCCGGCGTATTTGTGCGGGTGCATCGCAACGCGCTGGTGGCGATCCACGAAATTGAAAAACTCGAGCGCATGCCGAGCGGACAATACGAGCTGCAATTAAAAACGACCAGTTACCGGCCGGTCGTCAGCCGCCGCCACGTGGCTTCGGTGCGCGAGCTTCTGTCCAATCTGTGAATAACCCTTGCACATGTGAATCGAAGGGCGCGGGATTGCCCGCCGCAGAATCGCCTGCCGCATAAATCGCTGCATTGAACCTGTCGAGGTGTATAATCCGGGCGTTTTTTCAGCCGGAAGATGTGTATGTCGAACAGGTCGAATGCGGGTGAGCGGGTTTGCCCACAGTCGCCACCGTGGCGCAGAGCCGGCCGCTACTTTATTCAATATTTATTCGGTCTGCTCTTTCTCGGCTGCGGTCTCGCTAAATTTTCTATCGCCCTCGCGGCACCGCTTAACAATTTGCAGTTCGATCGACTGGCCATAGCCAACGACGCGGGCCTCGATGCGGGTATAGGTCCGGTCAACGCTATAGTGCAGGACGAGGCGGGTTATATCTGGTTTGGCGGCGAACTCGGTCTCGCCCGTTATGACGCCCACCGATTTGTGTTTTATCGGGCGGACAAAAAGAACCCGCACAGTTTGAGCAGCAGTTTCGTCCGCGACCTGCTGGTGGACCACGATGGGGTCTTGTGGATCGCCACGGCTAACGGCCTCAACCGATACGATGCTCAAACCGAACGTTTCGTGCGGTATCTCGGCCCGGAGCCGCAGGGTTACGCCGACAGCGTGACGCGGGCGCTCGCCGTCGACAGCTCCAACAATTTATATGTGGCGACCTACAACGGCTTGCTGGTGTTGGATCGTGAACGGCGGCGGCAGCAGCATTACGGGCTTGAGCAGGGGCTGACGGACGTTTATCTGCGCGATGTGTATGTCGACCGCGAGGATCGGGTGTGGATTGGCACTGCCAACGGCGGCCTCAATCGGCTCGACCCGGCCAGCGGGCAAATCGACAGCTGGCGCCACGACGTGGAGCGGCCGGATTCGCTGCCGTTTGATACGGTGGAAACCGTGGTGCAGGATCGCGCCGGGGTGATTTGGGTCGGCACTTTCGGCGGCGGTCTCGCACGCCTCGCGGAGGACGATAAATCCTTCAAAGTTTATCGCCATGATGTGGCCGATCCCACTTCCATCGGCAATGATGTGATCCGCGACCTTTTTGTCGATCGGGAAAATCGCCTGTGGGTCGGCATTGATCACCGTGGGCTGGCGGTGCTGCAGCGGGAAACCGACTCTTTCCAGCATTTCACTTACAGCGCCTACGACAGCAGCAGCCTCGGTAGCAATAGCGTGCGCAGTATTTACGAGGATCGCAAAGGCGATTTGTGGGTCGGCACTTTTCCGCACGGGGTTAATTTCGTCAATCGAGCCAAATCGGTTTTTCGCAATTTCAAACACGATCCGGCCAACCCTAATTCCCTGCCTCACAGCATAGTTCTCAGTCTGCTGCGCACTCGCGACGGTGTGATTTGGATCGGCACTGAAGGCGGCTTGAGTTCTTACAATGCCGCCGGCCAGTTTCGCCATTACGGGGTTGCAGAAGGACTGAAAACCAATGCGGTGCTCAATATCACCGAGGACACCAACGGGGATTTGTGGCTCGGGACCTGGTCGGGGGGGCTCTTCAGGTTCGAGCGGGACAAAGGGCGATTTCACGCGTTCCTGCCGGACAAGCGTCAGCCGGGCAGCCTGAGCAACGCGTTTGTTTGGAAAGTGGTGCGCGACCGCAACGATATTCTCTGGGTTGCCACCGAGGGAGGCGGCCTCAACCGCTACGATCGTGCGCGGGACAGTTTTGTGCATTACAGCCACAACCCCGACGACCCCACCTCGCTCAGCTTCGATTATTTACGCACGCTCTACAACGATCACCGGGACGATCTCTGGGTGGGCACGCTCAACGGCCTCAACCGCCTCAATAAACAAAGCGGGCGATTCCAGCGTTATTTTCACGATCCCAACGATCCGCTGTCCCTCAGCAGCAACCGCATCGTTTGCCTCTTCGAAGACAGCCGTCGACGTTTGTGGATCGGCACCGAGGAGGGCGGCCTCAATTTGTATCTGCCCGAGCGGGACGGCTTCCACCACCTCAACGTGGAGCAGGGGCTGCCGTCGGCCAGTGTCGCGAGCATAGTGGAGGACAAACGCGGTTACCTTTGGGTGAGCACGTCCAACGGAATAGCCTCGGTGCACCCGGACAGTTTCCGCGTGCAGGTGTTCAGCACCAAGGACGGTACGGCGGGCAATGTTCACAATCGAGACGCCGCGCTGGTGGACGAATCCGGGCGGGTGTTCCTCGGCTCGACCGAGGGGCTCACGTCGTTTTATCCGGAGCAATTGTTCTCGCAGACGACTCCGCCCCAAGTGGTGATCAACGGGCTGCGGGTGTTGAACAAGCCGGTGGAAATTGGGGCGGAGCAATCGCCCCTCCAGCGCTCCATGGATGCCACGTCAAAAATCACGCTCGGTTATCGCGACGCTATGTTCGCCTTTGATTTTGCCGCTTTGAGCTACCGCGCGTCCCCGTTCAATCAATACGCCTACAAACTCGAGGGCTTCGACTCGGACTGGAATTACGTGGGCGCGCAGAACTCGGCGACCTATACGAATATCAGTCCCGGCGAGTATGTGTTTCGGGTCAAAGGCGCCAACAGCAACGGCATCTGGAGTGAGGAGGGAGCGCAGATCCGGGTGACGGTGTTGCCGCCGCCCTGGAAATCCTTGTGGGCATATCTGGGGTACGCATGTGCCCTCGGCGTTTTGCTGGTGGGTTTTTTCGCCGTGAAGGTGCGGCGGATTGAACTGGAAAAGGAGCGCCGTGTGAACGCCAAGTTGGTGAAGCTCGACAAACTCAAGGACCGCTTTCTCGCCAATACTTCGCACGAATTGCGCACACCGCTCAATGGGATTGTCGGAATTACGGAATCCCTTATGGACGGGGTTTACGGCTCGGTCAGTGACGCCATAGCCGAAAAATTGCGGACCATCGCGTACAGCGGCCGGCGGCTCTCCGCGCTGATCAACGATATCCTCGACTACGCCAAGCTGCAGGAAAAAACCGTCACCTTAAATCCGCAAGCGGTGAGCGTGCACGATGTGGTGGAGCTGGTGTTCGCCCTGGTTGCGCCGCTCGCCCAGAGCAAAAAAATCGCACTGTTCAACCATGTATCGGACCAACTGCCGAGGGCGGAGGCGGACAACAACCGCCTGCAGCAAATACTGCTGAATTTGGTGGGCAATGCGATCAAGTACACTCACAAAGGTTACGTGCGGGTGTTCGCCGAGCTCGATGATGAGCGCATCAAGATTGGGGTGGAGGATACGGGGGTCGGGATCCACGCCGACGACCTGGAGCTGATTTTCGAGGCCTTCAATCAGGGTGAGCATTTCGCCGGCGATTTCCATGAGGGGACCGGCTTGGGCCTCGCGGTGTCCCGCCAGCTCGCCGAGCTGCACGGCGGAAAATTGCAGGCGATATCCCAGGTGGGCATTGGTTCGACATTTTTCTTCAGCCTCGCCCAAAGCAAAAGCACCAGCAAAGCCGAACCCATACGTGCGTCCAAGCGCCTGCTCGACACCGATAAGATGTCGGGACGCTACGAGCAGTACCGCGTTCCCGAGACGCCCCTGTCCGGGAGAGCGATCAGCGAGCAGGTCCATGATCTGCCCGGACCTGCATGGGCCCTTAACCATCGAATACTGGTGGTGGATGACGACGCGGTCAACCGCATAGTGCTGCAGGGCATGCTCGGTCTGCACCACTATACGGTGCTGGAGGCGAAAGACGGTTTTGAGGCGCTGCGGATACTCCAGCAGCCCAACCACGGGGTCGACCTGGTGATCCTGGATATCATGATGCCGGGCCTGAACGGTTTCCAGGTTTGTCAGAAGATCCGAGCCGAGTACGCGCTGCACGAATTGCCGGTGATATTCCTCACCGCCAAGGACGTCAACCTGGATATCAAAAACGGCTTCGACGCCGGGGGCAATGAATTCGTGGCCAAGCCTGTATCGAAATACCAGTTGTTGCCCCGCATTGAAAACTGCCTCAAGCAGGCCAAGGCATTCCACGATCTGCGGGAACAGCTGCGGGAACAGATGAAGGCAGTGCTGACGGAGTCGGAGCTGTTTTAACGCGTTTTGCCCTCATGCAGATTCAAGGACCGCGCTTTGTTCCTGGATTCCCGCCTGCGCGGGAATGGCGGAGCTTTGCACTGGGCACTTACTGGGGTTTCGCGCAATGACTCTCCAGCTTTCGTCAGGGGATCCAGGCGCGCTTCGATTCCCTATTTCCCGCCTGCGGGAAAATGATGAGCGCCTTGCGCGAGTCGCCCAGTCATTTGTTCACGGGGCGGGTGCGGCCGGAATCATCGATGGCCACGTAGACAAATTCCCCTTCGGTCACTTTCTGCTGCGCGTTTCGGTCGTAGTGTTTGACCCACACTTCCACCAGGGTTTTGATGGACGACCGGCCGATTTCGAGAACGTCGCAGTAACAGCTGACCGTCGCGCCCACCGGGACGGGCCGGAGAAATGCCATGCTGCCGACGGCGACGGTGGTCACTCGACCTTTGGCCACCTCCCGCGCGATTATGGCACCGGCCAGGTCCATTTGCGCCATCAGCCACCCGCCGAAAACGTCACCGTTCGAATTGGTGTCTTTGGGCATCGCGAGGGTCTGCAATGCCAGTTCGCCCGAGCGGACGGGATCTTCATCAATTTTCGCCATATTCCAAGCCTGATTATTTATGTGCTCAATAAAGTCGCGGTCCTGCTGCAGCTAGTGCAAGGGAGCAACCCGTGAACTTCGTCGGAGGGAACCCGGTGGGTTCCGCTGTAGACTTCATAGGTCAACCATAGGTCAAACCATCGCTCAACCATAGTTCAACCATCGCTCAACCATCGCCCAACCAATAGTTCAACTCAACAAGTTTACGATTCATGGTTAACCACGGTGCCGTAATAGAGTAAAGCGGCGCTCCGCCCTGTAGCTTCCGCCTGGGCCTGGGCCTCGGCTCGGAACGGAATGTCGCAGAACCGGCAACGAGAGGGCGGAACAGTCGGTAACATGCGGCTTGGCATTATAACGGGCGGCACCGAATTTTCCTGCTTCGTTTCGATGAAAACGAAGAAGAATTCTTTCAAATGCGCCAAATGACAATCTCAGCCGTCGCTGATTTTATTTTTCTGCAACAAAATTGTCACATTCGGGCTCTAGGATGGCGGCATCTAAAGCACCCCTGGAGGTTTCTGTGAAGAAGTTCTTGCTTGCTCTGAGCTGTGCGACCGGCGCCCTTGCCGCGGCCGCCGCGCTGGCCAACAATCGCGACCACATTATGGTGGTAGGTTCTTCCACCGTGTTTCCCTTTTCCAAAGTGGTTGCCGAGCGTTTTAGCTTAAAGACCGGCCAGAAAGCCCCCAAAGTGGAGCCAACCGGCACTGGCGGCGGGTTCAAAGAGTTCTGCAAGGGCGTCGGTGTGAGCACGCCAGACATCGCCAATGCGTCTCGCCGCATCAAAGAGTCCGAATTCAAGGCCTGCCAGGACGCCGGCGTGAAAGAAATAGTAGAAGTCTTTATCGGTTATGACGGCATCGTCCTTGCCAACAGCAAAAAAGCGCAGCCCTTGAGCCTCACCCGCAAAGACATTTATCTCGGTCTGGCGAAAGTGGTGCCCGACCCGAAAGGCGGCGAAGCCCTGGTGGCCAATCCCTACAAAACTTGGAAGGACGTCAATCCCGCCCTGCCTGCCACGGCCATCTCCGTCTTGGGTCCCCCGCCGACTTCCGGTACCCGCGATGCCTTTGTCGAGCTGGCGATGGAAGGGGGTTGCAAGGCGTTCCCGTCGATTGCCGCTCTGGAAAAGTCAGACAACGAGCGCTACAAGGCAGTCTGCCACGGCGTTCGTGAAGACGGTGCCTTTATCGAAGCCGGCGAAAACGATAACCTTATAGTGCGCAAACTGTCCGAGAACCCGAATATTCTGGGTATCTTCGGCTTCAGTTTCCTCGACCAGAATGCCGACGCGGTGAATGCCTCCAAGATTGACGGTCAAGACCCGACCTTCGAAACGATCGCCGACGGCAGCTACCCGGTTTCGCGTCCCTTGTACTTCTATGTGAAGAAGGCGCACGTCGGTGTTGTTCCCGGGATCAAGGAATTCCTCGATGAATTCACCAGTGAAAAAGCCTGGGGCGAGGATGGCTATCTGGCAGAAAAAGGCATGATCCCCATGGCGGCCGACAAGCGCAAGACCATCGCGGACAGCGTGAAAAAACTGCAGCCGATGAGCCTTTGATGGGCGCGGCTTAAACCCTGTCATAAAAGCGCAAGCGACGCATGACAGAATGACCCGGCTTCGGCCGGGTTTTTGCTATTAACGTTTTTGGATTGGGCGCAGGCCCCAGAGTGGCACTATGGATTCCTCCATTCTTCTACTAAGTCTCGCCGTGCTCTGCACATTGGCTTTTGTGGCGGGCCGCAACCGATCGCTCGCCGTTGCGGGCGTGGGCGGCATGCGCATTTTAAACTCGCTGCCGTTCTATTACGGCTCGCTCACAGCAGTCTGGTGCGCTTTGCCGAGTCTGCTGGTGGTGCTGGTCTGGTCTGTCGCTGACGGGGTGATCATAGAAAATATGGTGCACGCCCTGGTGCCCCAATCTGCGGTAGACGCTGCGGGCGGAAATATGGGGCTGGTGATGAACCAGGTGCACAACGTCGCCGCCGGAACCGTGGGGAAAGAAGGCCTGGATCCGGCCATATTGGCGGCCGCCGAGCGGCTGAACGCCTTGGAGCAAATCAACCGTTGGGCGTTAAGCACGGCCGCGTTGAGCTGCGCCTTGATTGGTGCACTCGTAGCTTGGGTGAGAATTACTCCGCAATTGCGGGCGCGCGCCAAAGTAGAAAATGTTTTTCGCTGGGCGCTGCTCGCTTGTTCTTCGCTGGCGATTCTCACCACTATAGGAATCGTACTTTCTGTGCTTTTTGAAGCGCTGCGATTTTTTCAGCGAGTACCAGTGACGGAATTTCTTTTCGGTTTGGAATGGAGTCCACAAACCGCAATTCGCGCGGACCAGCAGGGCAGCTCCGGCAGTTTCGGCGCGGTTCCCCTGTTTGCCGGCACTCTCCTGATCGCGGGCATTGCGCTGTTGGTGGCCGTGCCCACCGGGCTGATGGTGGCTATTTATCTCACAGAATACGCGAGCGCGCGCCTGCGCAGCGTGATTAAACCGGTGCTCGAAGTGCTCGCGGGCATTCCCACCGTTGTCTACGGATTTTTTGCCGCCCTGACCGTAGCCCCGCTGATTCGCGATCTCGGTTTGAATCTCGGCCTCGACCAGTGGCTGACGATTAGCTCCGAGAGCGCGCTGGCGGCTGGACTGGTCATGGGGGTGATGATTATTCCGTTCGTCTCTTCCCTCTCCGACGATGTCATCAACGCTGTGCCCCAGAGTTTGCGCGACGGCGCGCTCGGTTTGGGTTCCACGCGTTCGGAAGTGGTGCGGCAGGTTGTCATTCCGGCCGCTCTGCCCGGCATTGTCGGCAGCATTATGCTCGCGGCCTCGCGGGCGATTGGCGAAACCATGATCGTGGTGATGGCCGCCGGCCTCGCCGCCAATCTCACCGCGAATCCCTTCGACGCTGTCACTACCGTGACGGTCCAGATCGTTACTCTGCTCGTGGGCGACCAGGAATTCGAAAGCGCCAAAACCCTGGCCGCTTTCGCCCTAGGCTTGGTGCTCTTCCTGGTGACGCTGGCCCTCAACTACTTCGCTTTGTACATAGTGAGAAAATACCGTGAGCAATACGACTAAGCCCGCCACCCGCACCTCCGATTTAGTCCAGCGCGGCTTGGCCAAACGCTACCGGGCGGAAAAGCGTTTCCGTTGGTACGGCATAGTGTCGGTAGCCATAGGAATTGTTTCGCTGGTGGCCTTGTTCGTGGAAATTTTCGGCAACGGCCTGGGCGGGTTTCGCCAGACGCATATCCAGCTGAACGTTAAATTCGATCCTGACGTGTTGGCGGTCACCGACGCGCGCGACCCGACCCAAATCGTCAATGGCGATTACGAAGCCGCGCTGCGTGCGGCTCTGGCGGAACGTTTTCCCGACGTGACCGAGCGGCGTGCAAAACGCGAACTCAACAACCTGCTGAGCATTGGGGCTGCATTTCAAATGCGCACCGCCCTCGAAGCCGAGCCCGAGCTGCTCGGGCAGACGCAGGCAATGTGGCTGCTGGCGGACGATGACGTGGACACCTATTACAAAAGCCTACGCGGTGGAGATGCTTTCACCGCGCGCACCAGCGAGGCGCGCCAGGCACAGATTCAACAGCTGATCGACGCCGACGCCGTACGCACCCAATTCAATACCCGCCTGTTCACCTCGGGAGATTCCAGCGAGCCGGAAATGGCCGGCATCCTCGGCGCGGTCATGGGCAGCCTGCTCACGCTGCTGGTTACCTTTTCCCTGTCGTTTCCGATAGGTGTGGCGGCGGCGGTCTACTTGGAGGAATACGCTCCGCGCAACAGAATCACGGACTTTATCGAGGTGAACATCAGCAACCTCGCCGCGGTGCCCTCGATCATCTTCGGTCTGCTCGGTCTTGCGATTTTTATCAATATGTTCGGCATGCCGCGCTCGGTGCCCCTGGTCGGCGGCCTGGTGCTCACGCTGATCACTCTGCCGACCATCATCATTTCCAGCCGCAATGCCATCAAGGCCGTACCACCCTCCATTCGCGAAGCGGCGCTTGGCATTGGCGCTTCCAAAATGCAAATGATCATCCATCACGTATTGCCGCTGGCCATGCCGGGCATGCTGACCGGAGCGATTCTCGGCATGGCGCACGCGCTGGGCGAGACNNGCGCCGCTGCTGATGATCGGCATGGTCGCTTTCATCATGGACGTGCCCGGCGGCGTTACCGAGCCGGCGACGGTTTTACCGGTACAGATTTATTTATGGTCCGACAGCCCCGAGCGGGCGTTTGTCGAACGGACCTCCGCTGCTATCATGGTGCTGCTCGTGTTTTTGGTATGCATGAACACTTTGGCAGTCTGGTTGCGCAAGCGTCTGGAGCGCCGCTGGTAACAGCGGGTCAATGTCTATAGAGGTTCATTTATGCAAAATACCCTTGAGCAACAAGCCGAGATCCCATCCAAGGTAGAAGCACCCTTTATGGCACCAACGCAGAAATCCCCATTCGCGACCAACGCCGACTATCGCACGGTCGGAGTTCCCTTCGTCGAAAACGCCAAATTCACCACGCGCGATGTCAGCGTTTTTTATGGCGAAAAACAGGCGGTGTTCAATGTGAATCTCGACATCGCGGAAAACGAAGTCATCGCGATGATCGGCCCCTCAGGGTGCGGCAAGTCCACCTTTTTGCGCTGCCTCAACCGCATGAACG
>DJFO01000070.1:4021-4152 GCA_002432555.1 Marinagarivorans sp. UBA5870 | reverse complement strand
CGTCGGGCATATGACAGGTGGCGGAGGCGTCGAGAATTGCCAGATCCATGGAGTTCCAGTTGGTGTCGAGGACCTCCGCCACCAAAATGCCCGCATTCAGCGCTATGGCCTCGCCCGGTTCCAGGTACACC
>DJFO01000070.1:0-3881 GCA_002432555.1 Marinagarivorans sp. UBA5870 | reverse complement strand
TTCGCACAAGGTGTGGAAATGCAGGCCGGTCAGTCCAGTGAGATCCTCTCCCTCGAAACGTGCCAGTGGAACTCCCATACGCGAACACGGTGCACAAGGATCATAAATAGCTTTTGCACCTTCTGAGTGTTCCGGATTGATGCGCAAACCAAATTCCAAGCTCGGCCGCTGCTTTTGCGCGGCGAGCGCCTGGGTTTTGAACCTCTGCCACTGANNACCGCCGAATTTTTCCCGGCCGAGCCGTGCCTCGAACAGGCCACTTGCGCAAGTGCCTTTCAAATAGCGCATGACCAGGGGGGCGAGGGCGAACATCGAAAAAGCCTTGAGAGCCAAGAGCACCTTAGCACCGCTTTCCTTTTGCACCCGCGCGAGGATTTGCAGGTTGTTCTCAATGGCGACCTCGTCCACCACGTAGCAGGGACTGGGTACGCGGGACAGGTCGAAATTCACCAGGGAATGGGTCATTGTTGCGGTCACTCGGAAGGCGGTACTGGGTGCAACCCGGGGACGGGTTGCACCGGTGGATCAGTTAGCTAAACCCGTTTTTTTGAGTTCGACCAGCGTCCAGGGCAGGCCATATTGATTGAGATCTTCCATAAACGGATCCGGATCGAATTGCTCCATGTTCCAGACACCGGGTTTCATCCATTTGCCTTCGATCATCATCTTAGCCCCGATCACCGCCGGCACGCCGGTGGTGTAGGAAATGGCCTGAGACTGCACCTCGCGATAGCAAGCTTCGTGGTCACATATGTTGTAGACGAAAACGATTTTTTCTTTTCCGTCCTTCAAGCCCTTGGCAACGCAACCAATACAGGTGCGGCCTTTGGTCAGCGGGCCAAGGCTGGAGGGGTCGGGTAAAACGGCCTTAAGAAATTGCAACGGAATCACTTCGACTCCGTTGTACATGACCGGCTCGATACCCGTCATGCCGACGTTTTGCAGAACCTCCAAATGCTTGAGGTAGTTTTGCGAAAACGTCATCCAAAAGCGCGCTCGCTTGATTTCCGGAAAATGTTTTACGATGGATTCCAATTCCTCGTGATACATCAAATAAATGTCCTTTGGGCCTATGCCCTCGGGAAAATCATAGGTGTCCTTCACCGTCAGGGGATCGGTTTCCACCCACTCACCGTTGTGCCAGTAGCGACCTTTTGCCGTCACTTCCCGAATGTTGATTTCCGGATTGAAGTTGGTGGCGAAGGGCTGGCCGTGATCGCCGGCGTTGCAGTCGATAATATCCAGTTCCTGGATTTCATCGAGGCAGTGTTTCTTGATGTAGGCGGTATAGACGTTGGTGACGCCGGGGTCAAAACCGCTACCCAGGAGCGCCATCAAGCCGGCTTTTTGGAATTTGTCCTGATAAGCCCATTGCCATTTATATTCAAACTTAGCCACTTCTGGCGGTTCGTAATTGGCGGTATCCAGGTAGTGGATGCCGGCGGCGAGACAGGCATCCATGATGTGCAGGTCCTGATAGGGCAGGGCGACGTTGATCACCAGTGTCGGTTTTTCCTTCTGCAGCAGTGCGGTGAGTTGCGGCACATTGTCCGCGTCCACCTGTGCGGTACGGATTGGGCGCGACAGCTGCGCGGCGATTTTTTTGCACTTGTCTTCATTGCGGCTGGCTAAAATAATTTCCGGAAAAACGTCCGGCAGCTGGGCGCATTTATGGGTGACCACGCCGCCCACGCCACCAGCACCTATAATCAAGACTTTACTCATAAGAATCTCCTAAAGAATTCTGCCGGTAAGGTTGCGGCACCTATTAAAGTTCGGGGTAGATAGCACAGTCGGCATTATTTTTCGTAATAGGTGTAACCGCGCATACTAGCGGAAAAAGCCTTCATGATATCGAGGCGTTCGGAAGCACTGATCTTTCCTTCCCGTACGGCTTGCTCCGCAATACGGCGAAACCGGTCCTGCATCACCTGGGGGTTGTACTCCACGTAACTCAATACGTCGGCGATACTGTCCCCTTCTATCTCGTGGACGAACTCGCAATGGCCGTCCTCGGCGATGCGTACGCTCACCACGTTTGTATCGCCGAAAAGGTTGTGCAGGTCGCCGAGCGTCTCCTGGTAGGCGCCGACCAGGAAGATCCCGAGCCGGTAGGGCTCGCCCTCGCGGACGGCATGCAGGGGCAGGCTGGAATCGACGCCCTCGGAATCGACGTACAGGTCGATGCGACCGTCGGAATCGCAGGTGAGGTCGGCGATCACGCCGTGTCGATCGGGGCGTTCGTCCAGCCGCTCGATCGGCACGATCGGGAATACCTGGTCGATCGCCNNGCGTCTCCTGGTAGGCGCCGACCAAAAAGGTTCCTATGTAGTACTCCTCGTTTTCCCGTACCGCGTGCAGGGGCAGGGTGCGGCGGGTGTTGCGCTGGTCGGCAAATCGATCGATCTTGCCGTCGCAGTCACAGGTGATATCCGCGATGATCGCCTGGCGGGTCGGGCGCTCTTCCAGACGGTGGATAGGGGCGATCGGAAAAATCTGATCGATCGCCCAAATGTCTGGCAACGACTGGAACAAACTGAAGTTGCAGTAATAGATATCCGATAACTGCTCCTTCAGTTTCGGCAACTCGCTGAAGTCGCGCGGGGCGTCCTCCGCCAGGGCGAGCAGTCGCTGCATGATCTTTAAAAAGAGATTTTCCGACAGTGAGCGCGAGCGCAGGTTCACCTGGCCGCGCTTGAACAGCTCGCGGATCTCGTCGCGGTANNAACAGGGCGTCGTTATAGCACTCCTGCAGATTGCGCACATTGACCGCGTTGATCAGGTCCTTGAGGTTATGAATCATCGGGTGCTCATCTGCACTGAGCACCTCCGGCAGCGGTCCCGGCTCAAAGGTGGCAACATCGAGGACGTTGAACAGCAATACCGAGGAGTAGGCTACAGTTGCCCGCCCGGATTCGGTGATGATGGTCGGGTGGGCAATTTCGCTCGGGTCGAGGGTGGTCATTATGACGTCGACTATATCCGCACAATATTCATCGAGCGTGTAGTTGCGCGAGTGCACATAGTTGGTTTTGGAGCCGTCGTAATCGACAGCGAGGCCGCCGCCGAGGTCGAGATAACCCATTGGCGCTCCTTCGCGTACCAGGTCCATGTAAACCTGGCAGGCCTCTAAAACGCCGCTGCGGATGTCGCGGATGTTGGGGATCTGGGAGCCAAGGTGGTAATGCAGCAGGCGCAGACAGTCCAGCATGCCTTCCGCTTTTAGGTTGTCGACCAGGTTGATGGTCTGGGCGATGGTCAGGCCGAATATGCTGCGGTCGCCGCTGGTGGCGTTCCAATGTCCACCCACCATGGACGCGAGTTTGACCCGGATGCCGATCAGAGGTTTGATTCCCAAAGTGCGGCTGCGCTGCAGGATGATGGGGAGTTCCGTGGGGGTTTCGATGACGAAAAAGACTCGGTAACCCATTTTGCACGCCTGCAGGCCCAGGTCGATAAACTCCTCGTCCTTATAACCGTTACAAACGATACAGGCTTCCGGTGATTCCAGGTTGGCGAGCGCAATGATGAGTTCCGGCTTCGAGCCGGCTTCCAGGCCGTGGCCGTATTTCGCACCGACTTGCGCGATCTCTTCGATCACGTGACATTGCTGATTGACCTTCACCGGAAACACACCGCGGTATTTTGCCCGGTAGCCGCTCTGCTCTATGGCGTTGTTGAATGCATTGTTCAACCGTGCAATCTGCTGGGCGAGCAAGTTTTCAAACCGCACCAGCACCGGCATGTCCATTCCGCGCTCTTTGATGTCTTTCACCAGATCGAGCATCGAGATCTTGAGCGGACCGGATTCGCCCTGCGCCGTAACCAAAATCTCACCTTTGTCCGAGACGCTGAAATAACCCGCGCCCCAGTCATTGATG
>DJFO01000134.1 GCA_002432555.1 Marinagarivorans sp. UBA5870 | reverse complement strand
CCGCTGCACCTTACCCGTCGCGGGATCGAGCCGGTTCAAACCGCCGGCCCAGGTACCCGCCCAAATATAACCCTGCGAGTCCTGCGCCAGCGCTATGACCGCGTCGCCGCTCAAACTGTTTGGATTGGCAGGGTCGTGACGGAAATGCTGGAAGTCATAAGTGCGCGGGTCGAAACGGTCGAGCCCTTTGCCGTCGGTCGCAATCCAGATAAAACCGTCGCGGTCCTCAAACAGTGCCGACACCTGGTCGAAGCCGAGTGAATTGGCGGTGTCGAAGCTGTGGCGGAATGATTTGAATTTCTGCAGTAACGGGCTGACGCGATAAACCCCTTGCGGGCCCGCGCTGAACCAGAGATTGCCGCGGCCGTCGTCGCTGATGCGGTTGATGGCCGAAGGTGGAAAGCGAAATTTATCGTCGGCGGATGACGGATAGTGACTGAAGCTGTCGCTCTCCGGCAGATAACGAAACACGCCCTGTTTGTCGGTGCCGATCCAGATATTGCCCTGGGTGTCGCAGGTGATGGCGCTAAGTGCGTTGGTGGTCAGGGCGCCGGCTTTCCCCGGCGCGGCCGGATAATGGCGCACGGTGCGGGTGTATTCGTTCACCGCAAAGAGACCTTCCCGGCTCGCCACCCACACATTGTCCTGCCGATCTTGCGTCNNAGGTAGGGTGTCGCGGTTTTGGTCGCGAGATCGAACAGCAGCAGCCCGCGATTGCTGCCGAGCCAGAATTTTTCGGGATTTTTATGGGGCGCGATACTGTAGATCGACATAGGCGGATCTTCTTCGGCGAACCAACGTTCCACCACCGTACCGGTGGTGGGATCAAAGGTTAACAACCCGGTGCGATCACCGCCAAGCCAGATGCGTCCCCGGGCGTCTTCCCGGAGGCTGTAAATTTCGTGAAAATTCGTGATGGAGTAGCGGGTAAAGGTTTCCGTGGCCGCGTCGTAACGGCTGAGCAAGCTGCCGCCGACCCAGATGGAACCGTCGGAGTGCTCCATCAGGGTGACGGTATTGGGCGAGCCAACGGTGGTCATGTCCGCCGCGTCGTGCACAAAATTGCGCAGGCTATAGCCGTCGTACCGTTTTAAGCCATTATCGGTGCCGATCCACAAAAACCCGGTGCGGTCGCGCAGCGCGGTTACCGCAACGTCCTGCCGGTAAGATTTATCGAGGTGCAGCGGATACACCGGGGTGCTGAGATCGGCACTCGCCAGGCGCGCCGCCAGCAGCAGCGCTGTGAAAAATAAAATTCTGCTGATCATTGGATGCTTTCGAATTCCACGCGGTCGCGACCGTTCTGTTTAGCCCTGTAGAGCGCCGTATCCGCCCGTTTCAGCGCTGTGGCGAAATCCTCGCCGCGCTCCATCATGGTGATGCCTATGCTGACGCTGGTCCGCGCATCCTCATCGCCATCGCCCTCGAAGGCGCACTGGGCGACCAGGCGGCGCAATTTTTCGGCGAACGCCACCAGGTTGTCCACCGGTTGGCGCTGGCAGACCACCACAAATTCTTCGCCGCCCAAACGCGCGAATATATCGGTGTTGCGCAGGTTCATGGCGAGCATGCAGGCGACGGTTTTTAACACCTTGTCGCCCATGTCGTGACCGTGGCGGTCATTGAGAATTTTAAAATGGTCGAGGTCGAGCAACATGACGCCGACGCCGCCGGCCGCGTGCCCCTGCCGCTCGAGCGCTTGCAGGCGGGACTGCAAACCGGCCCGGTTATAGACGCCGGTAAGCGGGTCGGTATCGGCCAGATTTTCCAGGTGCTGATTTTCTTCTCGCAGCGCGCGCTGTTTGTCCTGCAAGCTGCGAATCATCTGGCGGTCGCGCTGCACGCGGCGGTACAGCGAAAAGAAACGGGCGATCCCCTCCAGAAGAAACACGCCCATCCAGAAGGCGAGCACCCGTATGAGCAGGGTTTCGATCGTTATCCATTCCCCGACCAGCGCCAGCCGCTCCACCCGGACCTCGTGCGTGCCCGGTTCGACCATATCGATGCCGACGTTCATCACCGCGTCGAATTCCGGGTGTGGCCAGCGCTGGCGGGATTTGCGCTCCAGCAGCCACCAATCCGCCACCGTGAATTCCGCAAGGTANNGAGCCTCCGCCACCGGAAACGACATGTTCATGACTTTGTAGGTGCTCACGTCGGCGGTGTCGGCGTAGGCGGGGTTGAAGCTGCGCACGAACAGCCGCACGCGCGAGGCGGGTCCCTGGTATTTCAGGGTGAGTTCGAAAGCGGTGAAATTGCTCAAGTCCATGCCGTCGGGCGCCGCCCCAAGAAGGATGTCCCAGCCGCAGCCGTAAGCGTCGGTCGGTTTGTAATCGCATACCCAGTGATGCTGCGACTGATCGAGCCAATAGGCCGACTTGCCTTTGTCCCGGTCGGCATATCCATAGATGTCCGATAAGAACGGCCCGGGAACGAGTTCCATGCGTTTCGCGGGTAGCCAGCGGTGGCCGAGCACTGCCGCCACCGTGAGCACCAGGGCGAGCACAACGGTTCGGCGATAGAGCGTGGCTAAATTGATTTCCTTATGCCTCATAAACCACCGTGTTACGCCGCTGTTTCGCCCGGTACAGGGCAGTGTCGGCGCGTTTGAAGAGCGCGTTGAAGCCGTCGTCCCCTTCGGTGTGGGCGAGGCCGATGCTGACCGTCACCTGCAAGCTGAGATCGCCGAGGAAACGATGATTGGCCACTTGCTGGCGCAGCTTCTCCGCCGTGCTTCGCAGACTTTGGGCCGTGCCGTTTTCAATCAGCAAAATAAATTCTTCGCCGCCCCACCGAGCGAACAGATCGCCGTCGCGAATCGCGCCGCTGATCAGCGCGGCGAATTCCTGCAAAATGCGATCGCCGGCCGCGTGACCGTAGGCGTCGTTGAGGGTTTTAAAATGGTCGATATCGATCACCATCAGCCCGCAGCCGGCGGCCAGGCCGTCCCGGTTGTGCAATCGCTCGGCGGCGCCGGTGCGGTTGAGCACGCCGGTGAGCGGATCGGTGATCGAGCGATTTTTCAGCTGCACCTTCGCCTCTTCCAACTGGAGCGCATCGCCGGTGAGGCTGCGAATTTCCGCCTCGTGGGTGCGTCTGGAACCGGCGAGGCGGGAGTAGCGGAACAAACCCTCAAAAATCAGATAACCGCTCCACAGGAGTAGCAGGGTCATCAGGTACGTCCGGTCGGAGATGCGGTCGCCAATCAGTTTGATCTCGTCGACCCGAATGCGGTGCACGCCGAACTCCACCGGGTCCACGCCAACCATCACCAACTGGCCAAATTCGGGCGCGGCCATTTGGCGGGGCGGGTTGTTTTGCACGCTCCACCAGGCCTCCACGCTGAAATCCTGCAGGCTGACGTACACGGGGCCGGCTCGCAGATCTTCGGTGCGCAGCAAGACCGCCATGTATTTATCGGCGAGCAATTTGCCATCGAGCGTATGGGCGGGATTGCGATTGCCCAGGTGCAACCGGAGGTAGTCGGCGCGGCCTTCGTAGTGGATTTTTACCTGCAGACCCTCGTAGCCGCTGGCGTCGATGCTGGGCGGTGGCGGAGGTGTTGATGGGCTCTGGCCGACGCGGCAGCTGCGTTCGTTTTCCCAGCCCCAGCCGTCACCGTCGGGATCGGACCCGGCGCGGATGCAGTGCGGGTAGGTCGGCGCCCCGGAAGTTGTGGCGGAGGTTGCGGCGGATCGACCGGCGGTCGCCGCGGTCCGACAGCTGCGCTCGTTCTCCCATCCCCAACCGTCGCCGTCGGGGTCAGTGACATTGTCAGCGCACAGCGGAAACGCCTCGCTGTGATCGCCAGCGGGGGTGGCCTGAGGGCCCCAGCTCAAGGCGAAACCGCAGCTGGACTCCTGCCGATGTCGAACCTCGTAGTGGCAGCGCAGAGCAAAAGCAGATTGATCGATCCAGGTCACACTGGGTCCGCCCGCGGCATTCTTGGGGCCGAAGAGCCCGACACTGCCGCCGCCGCCCGGGTGCAGTACCAGGGTTCGCGGCGGAATAAACGGTTTGGCCGCGACGGCCAGCACCGTGAGCAACGCCATAAAAAACCTGATGGTAGTGAACAGTCCTGACATACAACCTGTTGACGATTATGGCGGTCCGGGCCAGTGAGCCCATTCGGCCCAGCGCCGCCGCTGCAAGGACGCGCGGAAGTGGATGTTTAGCGAGTATAGATCATGCATTCGCAGGGCGCGGGACGGACCGTGACGCAGCTTGGGGCTGTTCCGCCTGGTCTGCTGGGGGAATAAAAAAAGGTCCCTAACGGGACCTGAAGGTTTACCAGACAACGGGAAGGAACCTATGGCATCGCTCTTGGGCGGCAGCTGCCGCTCAGAAAATCTCCGCGATCGAATTGAGCATAAGCAGCCTGCAGGGTTTGCGCAAAACTCTGTTTGGAGCTAGGCCAAATGGCCACAAGCGATTGCGGCGAACTTGGCGGCCCCGGCGTGATGGGCCGCACTGCGCGTGGGGTTATTGGACGCAACCGTGGCGTTTGAGAAATTTATCTCATAAATAGTCTTTTTTTGCCCATATGATGTGATCTGACGGTTCCATCAAAACAATAAAGATGTGAGATATGCGGTGTTGCCTATGAAAAAACTTCTCTTTCCCTGGTCCATGACCCTCTTACTCCTCGCCGGGTGCGGCGGTGGTTCGCCTTCTTCTGACGCTTCGTCCAGCAGCTCGTCCAGTTCGTCGAGCAGCTCCACGAGTTCCAGCAGCTCGTCGAGTTCGAGCAG
>DJFO01000197.1 GCA_002432555.1 Marinagarivorans sp. UBA5870 | reverse complement strand
CCGCCGAGCAGGCGGGCGTTTTTCCGGTGATGTTCGGCGGGGAGATCGAACAGATTAAGCTGTTTCGCTGGAGCTCCCCGGCGGAGACTGGCGAGCCCGCCGATAAAATTATTCAGTGGGTCGTGGAGCACCCCGGCTTTTACCCCTGCGGTGTGGGTCAGATTTATTGCAACGATGGCAACGACCGCCCGTTTGCGACCGACGCGACGAAATATGCGCTCTTTTGCGCCGCGGTGGGCCAGGCCATCCTCAACGAATGTTTCGGCCAACTGGATATTCTGCACCTGCACGACTGGCACTCCGGTGTGCTCGCGGTGCTGCGAGAGTACGATCCGCACTACACCAGGCTCAAGGCCATTAAAACGGTATATTCCATCCACAATCTGTCCCTGCAAGGCACGCGGCCCTTAAAAGGCGATCCGTCCGCGCTGCAGTCGTGGTTTCCTCAACTGCAATTTGACCAGGCGGTAATTTGTGATCCAAGGGTGACGCATTGTTTTAATCCGATGCGTGCCGCCATTGCCCTGGCGGACCGGGTGCACGCGGTCTCCCCCACTTATGCGCAGGAAATTCAGCGGCCGAGCCAACGTGAGCAGCACGTTTACGGCGGGGAAGGACTGGAAACCGACCTGGTTGCCGCGGCCAAGCAAAATCGGTTGATGGGGATTTTGAATGGCTGCGAATACCCGGTCGATGCGACCTATGTAAAACTCGGCAAGAACCAGTTGATGGCTATTATGGAAGAGGCGCTGCTGCAGTGGGTAGCGCGCAGCCCGGTGCTGTTGAGCGTGCATTGGATTGCGCGAGAGCGTCTGCGAATTTGGTGTGGCAAACGCGAGCGCGGCTTGGTGGTCACCTCGGTGGGACGTATCACGGAACAGAAGGTGCGGCTGCTGCGGCACAAGGTGCAATACGGCAATAAATACCTGACGGTGCTGCAGCATTTGCTCAACCTGCTCGGCGACCAGGGGGTGTTATTATTGCTGGGTAGCGGAGACCAGGATTATGAGAAGTTTTTGCTGGAAGTCAGTGCTCTTTGTCCCAATTTGATTTTCCTGCGCGGGTTTTCCGATGAGCTGGCCCAGGCGCTCTACAGCTCCGGTGATTTGTTTTTGATGCCGAGTTCCTTCGAGCCGTGCGGCATCAGCCAAATGCTGGCAATGCGCGCTGGACAACCCTGCTTGGTGCACGGGGTCGGCGGTTTAAACGATACCGTGATCGACGGAGTGAGCGGCTTTGTCTTTCGCGGCAACAGCGGGGACGAACAGGGATTACAGCTGTTGGAGCGGTTCCGGGAAATCCTCGAGCTGGAGCGAACAAATTCGAAAAAATTACCCGCCATCGCCAAAGCGGCGGCTAAAGCGCGCTTCACTTGGGAAGCGGCGGCGGAGCAATATCTGGCGAAACTGTATTGACGAGTGCTCTTTCGCCAGATTTTTCCGTAATCCCTTTCCCACCCCTAACTCGAGACTCGCGCTCAGGTCATTTCGTGCGCGCCCTCTCCCGCGCGCGGGAGAGNNTGGGGAGAGAGGGTTGGGGAGAGGGAAGCGCGGCCCGCGCCGGAAAGGAGAGTGTATTTTCCCTCAGTGCCCGTGCTGCGCCGCGTGCTTCGCGTGGGAAACCTTAGCGGCTGAGGTATGTTCTTTGCGGCGCGCATTTGCGCAGAGCATCCATAGCGAAAATAAGGGGATCAGCAAGGGGAACAAATAGGGGTGCAGAATGCTGACTACCACCAATCCCATCAGAGCCAAGGCGCCAAGCAGTAACAATCCTATCCCGGAAGTAATCATATAGGTAATGGCCAGAGCTACCGCAAACACGACGGCGGCCACGGCTAGGGTATTCATGCCGGCAAGAGCGCTTTTGATAACTGCGAGCGACTTGACGGGTGCGCCGATCTGCGCGGCATTAATACTCAGCGCGGGGGCAAGCATGAACCACGCAAAGCCAAGAAGTGCGATGTAGATAAGGAATCGAACGGGTCTTTTCACCTTGAGTCTCCCCAGATAATCCACCTGCGTAGGGCGGTATGTTGCGGGCCGGGTCGCGGCCGTGAGGCGCACCGCGTCCATACCCGATTTTTTCTTGATAGAGCGGACCGGATACTTTCTATAACGACTGCTTTTCTATAACGACTGCTTTCTACAGCTACTGCTTTTTTACAACCACTGCTTAATTACAACCGATGCTTTGTTACAGCCGATGCTCGGTTCCTGCTAAAAACAATGTCTTGCTGGAAATGCGTGTCACTCGCGGATATTTTCCCCGCGTCGTCGACGATTTTCGGGTGCCTTCGGACATCGATCATGAAGGCCCGCTACGCATATCTATCATGCAATTCTTTATGGCTACCTTATAGCTACCGCTAGATAACCACCGCTAGGTAGCCACCGCCACATAGCCACCGTCAAATGGCCACCGCCAAAACACGTGGAGCGCACCGGAAAAGGGCGTAAGGCGAATCGAAAAAGCGCAGCGCTCTAAAGGCTGCGCGCTTATTATTGTTGTGCTGTTAAGTATAGCCAAAAATTCAGATATTCAATCCCGACCAAACTTTTGATGCGCAGCGGGTAAAAATCCGGGGTATTTAAACACCAAAAGCTTCGCCAAGCAAATCGCACCGGCTGCTGGTTTGGCCACATCCTTTGGGGCAGCTGGAAAGATTGCAGCCCCAAAAGGAAAGCCCCTTTCGCCGCCGGCGCTAACGCGCATTATTTCATCATTTCATCTTACAACTTCGGTAACGGGCGGACATCCCGGTGCAATCGCTGCGCATTGGCGGGGAGGGGTCAGTCGTAACGAGTGCAGGCCGAGCGCAGTTTGTCGGCCACGCGCCGGCGGAGATCCGCCGGTGCCACCACCGTCACGTCCTCACCATAGCTCAGGATGTCCTTCACCAGCTCCTGCGGCGTCTGCGGATTGAAAGGCAGATGCATTTCCAGGCTGCCGTCGGGCAGTGGATGAAGTCGCTGCTCCGGGTGCCACTCCTCGTCCCGCACCCGGCGGGCGATTGTCGGGGTGAAAACAAGGACTGCCTCGTCGCGCGCTTGACCGGAGAAAATCCCATAGGTCGGCTGGAAATGCGCGTCGAGCTCGGTCGCCGGGATCTTGCGGAAGGATCGCTCCACCCACTGGCTGGCCACTATGCATTCGAGGGCGAAAGTGCGCAGGCCCTCGCGCATATGGCACCAGGAGTCGAGATACCAGTTGCCGCGATAGTGCACCAAGCGCTGGGGCGAAATTTCCCGAGTGCTGGTGGAGCCGTCGCTGCGGGAGGCATAAGTGACTTGGAGGCAGCGTTCGTTGAACAACGCCGTAGCGATCTTCACAAAATGCTCGTGCCGCACCGGCCGGTAGGTGGCGCCGACCATCCTCACTTTATCCGCCAGGGCACATGGATCAATTTCTCGCTCGGCCAGTAATGCCTCGAATCGCTGGCGCACCGGCGCCAGCTGATTCTTTAGCAGCCCGGATCCTATATCCGCGAGCAGGCCGTGGATCAATACGAGTGCGTGCAGTTCTTCCTGGCTTAGCCATATGCCCGGCAGTTCATACCGGCTCCCTTCCGCGTGATCGTAAAAATAGCCCCCGAATTGGCGACTGTAGGCGATAGGGGCCCCGAGGAAATCCGTCATATGACGTTTCACACGGTTGAACGTGGCGCGAGAACATTCCATCTGGCTCAAAATTTCCGACAGCGGAATCGGCGTTGTCCGTTTGCTTAAGATTTTGTGTAAATCGTAAATGCGATCGAAACCGTCCATCGCCAAAGTCTGCCTTTCAGGGGAAAAAATGAGGTTTGCCGGGTGCTGTCTCGGGATATGAGACAGCGCTTCGAGACAATGTGCGGCATGCCCTCAGGGCTAATCGAGCGCACTTATCAACGGGCGCGCAGCGGGTTCCCGGTAGCGGGACCGCCAAAATTGGATTTTATTCTGACTTTGGAGCCTATGTTTATGCAACCAGTATCGCACTTAAATCTCAGCCAAGTTTGCCTCAAGCCTTTAAGCGTTCTGCTGCGGCTGCACGGCGTTCCCATGACCGCGCACGAGGCGAATAACATTCTGGTGGAACAGGGATTTCTTATGACATTGCGGCGCCCGAGCCTTAAACATCCAGGCCAGGTGCGGACCATGCGCGTGCTGACTCAGAAAGGCCTGATGTTCGGCAAAAACTGTGGCAGCCCCGTGCATCCGCTGCATACCACCCCGCAATTTTATGCGGACCTGTTCGAGCATTTATGGCATCAAGTACTGCGTGCGGGCATGGCGCTCCAAGCAGGAATAAATCCCGTGGTTAGGTGACTATTTCAACGAGGTGATTTATGAAAAAAGAATATCTTTATTGGTTACTAGTCGCGATGTTTTTGTTGCTGCCTTTCACTGCGACGGCATATCAGGTGGATCAGGTGCAAACGCTGGCGAACGGCAGCCTGAGTGCCGCGGCTTATCCGCCGGTGGGGCAGAGTTTCGTACCGCAGCAGGAGCAGATCGCAGGGGTCACTCTGAAACTCTATGATGCCGGTGGTGCCGGCGCTGGCAATTGGACAAAAATCCGCCTGCGTGAGGCTGCGCCTGACGGTCAGGTGATAGCGGTTTCGCAAGAGCTGTATCTGGAGGATTGCGCCGAGACCGATATCGACTGCAGCATAAGGGATGGTAATTCGGCGGAAATTACTTTCCTGTTTGACCAACCGGTGCCGCTCACCGTCGGGGCCACCTATGTGATGGAGCTGGTGGTGGACAGCTTCGGCGACGGCGTCAGCATCGCGTGTTACACCGGGGACGCCTACCCTTACGGCGGTTACTACGCCGAGGGAAAGTCTCATGTGGACGACCTGTGGTTTCGTACACTTGCCCCCATGGAGCCGTGATTCTCCACCTTCAAAGGCGGCGTCCGCCGCCTTTCTTCAGCCATCCCCCTCGTCGTGCGGCACTTCCGGATCGATCTGGACTGCCAATACCTTGTCGATCCGCAAGCCGTCCATGTCGACGATTTCGAATTGCCAATTTGCCAGGGTCACCTTGTCACCTGTGCTTGGCATCTTGCCCATGATTTGCATGATCATGCCGTTCAGGGTTTCGTACTCACCTTCATCCGGCAGATCCTGCAGTTCGAGGCAGTCCTTCAAGTCGACCACCGGCAGTAGACCGTCCAGCAAAAATGAACCATCGTCGCGGGTGACCACGTAGGAGTCGGTATCGTCTTCTGAGTAAAACTCTCCGGTCAGGGCTTCCAGCAGATCCTGCAGGGTGACGAGGCCGTTCAGGTCCCCGTATTCGTCCACCACAAATACCATTTGAGTGTTGGAAGAGCGGAAGAAATTCAGCAGCTCCATCCCGGTTAGGCTTTCCAGTACGAAGTGTGCCGGCTTCGCCAGGGTCGCCAGGTCCACCGTTTCGCCGGTGATCATCTGGGCGAGCAGTTCCTTGGCGTTGATGATTCCAAGGATATTGTCCATCTGTCGGTCACAAATGGGAAAACGCGAGTGCGGCGATTGCATCAGGCGTTCGTAGTTCTCGGCGAGGGAGAGGGTCACGTCCAGGTAGACGATGTCGGTGCGCGGCACCATCAGGGAGGCGATAGAGCGCCGGTCGAGGCGCAACACGTTTTTTACTATAAGGTGCTCGTGCTGCTCTATGACGCCCGTATCAGAACCTTCGGCCAGGATCGCCTGTATGTCCTCCTCCGTCACGCTCTGCTCCGCGGCGCGATCCAACCGTAACAGGCGCATAAAAAAGAAGGTGGAACTCGAGAGCAGCAAAACAAAAGGTCGGGTGGTTCTCGCGAGCAAGGCCATCGGGATCGCCAAGGCGCAGGCGATGGTTTCCGGCGTGAGCTGGCCGATGCGCTTGGGCACCAGTTCGCCGATCACGATAGATATATAAGTGACCACCACCACCACGAGGACGGTGGCGGTGACGGAACTTGCTTCGGGTGGCAAACCAAAACTTGCGAGCCAAACGGCAAAGGGTTCGGCAAGGATGGATTCGCCGAAAATACCATTCATGATCCCGATCGAGGTGATCCCTATCTGAATGGTCGAAAGAAACTGGGTCGGCTCCTCGGCGAGGTCAAGAGCGACTTTTGCAGACTTATTGCCCCTGTCTGCGAGCGCGCTGAGGCGCGATTTTTTGGCGGTGACNNAGGGCGATTTCTGACATGGCAAAAATGCCGTTCAGGATGATCAGGCCGATCAGGATAAAAACTTCCATTAGGTCGATATCGTCATGTCGAGGAGGGGAGCGCCGCAAACGGGCTCCGATCTTACCGCATTTGTTGAGTAGCCGATATGGACTGACATTTCCCAAATTTTCGTGGCGCGTCTCCTCTTACGGCAAAGCGCGAAGTCGCCCACATGTGAAACCCCGAGAGACCCAGCCGCACCCGGTGGTAACTCCACTGTGCCATCTAACGGGGCTCGGCCGGTAAACGTCCACCCCGGCAGCCGTCGCTGCCGGCCGGCGAGTCGCCCGAAGGCGCGCTACCGCCGCTTAACCGGGGCGCGGCAGCTGGAATCCACAGCCGNNGAATGCACGGCTAATTTCCGACCAAAACACTCGGTTATTCGGCCCTATCTTTGTTTATTCGAGGTGATTTTTACCATGGACATCATGGAATCCATCAAACAGCAGATCGAACAGAACCCCGTCATCCTTTATATGAAAGGTTCCCCAGATGCACCCCAGTGCGGCTTCTCCATGCGCACCTCCCAGGCAGTAATGGCATGTGGTCGCCGCTTTGCGTATGTTGACGTGCTGTCGAACCCCGATATACGCGCGAACCTGCCCAAGTACGCCAACTGGCCGACCTTCCCGCAACTGTGGGTCAAGGGTGAATTGATCGGCGGTTGCGACATAGTCACGGAGATGCATGAGAAGGGCGAGTTGAAACCCCTGATCGAGAGTGCCGTCCCAGCGGGCGAATAATTCTCCAGCAGTGAAAAGACGGGCGCCTGGACGCCCGTTTTCATTGCCGGCTGGGAAGCTGTCCGCCTCTCCCGTTTGTTAAATCGGATCGCTCTCCGCACGCAGGCGATCAGCCGTAAGCCGAGGTGCGGAACGAGCCTCAGCATGCATTGCACCGGTGGCGCCGAGCAATCCTGCCCAGCGGGTTTTGCCTGTGTTCGAATCCGCGTAAGATTTCACGGTTTCAACCACCGCGGAGCGCTCGATGGAGCTGGACGCCTCTCAGTTGTACGCCGATAGATCTTGGGTCCAGATGGGGGCGGAGCTGAGCGTGCAGCAGCGGAAGGCCCTGTTGCAGGCGAGCAAGAGCTACGCGGAATCCCTCCATATCGAAGGATTGACGTGCCAGCTGGAGAAAACCTCCGGCGGCGGTCTCTTCCACTGGGGAGCCAACAAAGCCCTGGTGTTCGGCTCCCCGCTGGGCCCGTACGAGTATTTCGCCGTGCTCACCCTTAATGGATTTGGTAAAGCCTGCGTGGTCAGCAGCTACAAACTCATTTTGGGAGAAAGTTTTTTTTCGGTGGGCCAGTCCACCGAGGTTCGGTATCGGGTGCTAGTGGAAAAGCTGCGCGACGTGGAAACCCTGGATTATTTCCGCGTGGTGGAAAAGACCGTGGATCTCGTGGCTGATCATCTGCGTGCCTCGCTCATTGCAGTGACTGAAAGCTCGGAAGATTGAACCCTCCGGTGCGCGACGGGGCCAAAGATACCAGCGAAAGCAACTGATGGAGATTCTGTCATGCACGGTGTTCTGATCGATCTCGACGGCGTTGTTTATCAGGACGATGCGCTTTTGCCGGGGGCAGGCGAAACTGTGGCCTGGCTCCGGCGCGAGAACATTCCCCATCTCTTCCTCACCAATACCACTTCCAAGCCAAGACGGGCACTGCTCGCGAAGCTTGCCCGCTTGGGTGTGGAGATTCCACCGCAGAGCCTGCTCACGCCGCCTCTCGCCGCGGTCACTTATCTGCGCCGGCGGTCCGGCCACGCGGCATTGTTCGTCCCGGCAGCCACCGCGGAGGATTTTGCGGACCTGCCAGAGGCAGAGGGGCCCGTGCAAGCCGTGGTGGTGGGAGATCTGGGCGACCAGTGGACGTTTGCCCGGCTCAATGATGCCTTCGTTCGTTTGATGGAGAATCCCGCCGCGGAACTCGTTGCTTTGGGCATGACCCGTTACTGGCGCGCCGCCGGACGGTTGCAGCTCGATGTGGGTGCGTTCGTGACCGCGCTAGGGTTCGCCGCGGGGCGGGAGCCGGTGGTCATGGGCAAACCGGCCCTTGAATTTTTTCGGCTCGCCGGCGAGATTCTGCAGCTTGCGCCGAGCAATTTATGCATGGTCGGCGACGACGCGCGCGTTGACGTGGGCGGTGCGCAGGCGGCGGGTATCCGCGGCGTGCTCGTGCGAACCGGCAAGTTCCAGCCGCGGGATTTGGAGTGGGCGCAGCCGGACTTAGTCCTGAATTCTTTCGCAGAACTGCCGCGCCACTGGGAGCGGCTTGCCGATCAAGCCTGAAGTTCGCCCAGAGCGTCTTGCTCAAGCGTAATGTCGATCCCAAGCGCATCGGCTATGGCAGCGAGCTGCGCGCTGAGCTGGTCGAGATCGGTGTCCTTGGGCACATTGAGCACACCATCAGCCGCAAAGAGGGGTTCCCCGCTGTAGGGTGTGCTGGAACAGTTGGTATTTAAATCGGCGATGTTGATGTTGTACCGCGTCAACGCCTGGGCGATTTCCAGCACTATGCCCGGTCGGTCTGGACCGAGGACGGTAAAAATCGCTCGCCCGGTAGCGGTCGGGGACGCCGAATTCTGCAGGTCTTCTACCAGCACGCGGATACCGTTGGTCTTCAGAGCGCCGAGAGTTTCTTGGAGCGCCGGGACCTGGGCGTCCGGAACTTTGACCCGGATTACCCCAGCAAACTTGCCCGCGAGCTGGGTTAGACGGCTTTCGAGCCAGTTGCCCTGGTAACGCGTAACCACTTCTGCAATTTGTTTGATCACTCCAGGGCGGTCGTCGCTTAGCACGGACAGAATCAAGTGTCTTTCCACGATCAAGTTCCTCATAGGTAGCGAATACGGGATCTTAGAGGATTCCGCAGCCGGATGTTAACCTGCGGCCCGATTGCCTGCGGACTCCTGCGTTCAAGGTATCCGACTCTTCCGCATTCCCAAAGTCCTTCGAATTGGTTAAGGTCGCGCTTTTTGAGGTGATGCATGATCATACCTCCCGCCAGTCTCTCCGCCGAAGCGCTCCAGGGGGTGTTGGAAGAGTTCATCAGTCGCGATGGCACCGACTACGGCGAACAGGAATTGAGCCTCGCGGCAAAGGTGAACCAACTCAGGCCCCAAGTTTTGCGCGGCGAAGTACTCATTATTTTTGACGAGGTTGAAGGTCGAGTGACGCTCATACCGAAGCGCGAGGGGAGTGGAGGGTGAGCGGCGCTTTCCTAGTGACAGCGTCGGCTCATCCCTTCGCGCGTCTCCTGCTCGCCCACGGTGCCGGTGCGCCAATGGACAGCGATTTTATGGAATCGCTCGCGGCCGCCCTCGCCGCCGAAGGGGTCGAAGTGATTCGATTTGAATTCCCGTATATGAGTGAGCGGCGGCACACGGGTAGAAAACGCCCGCCGGATAAAACCCCGCAACTGCTCGCGCATTGGGGATCCGTGGTCACTACCCAGCGCGGCGGGGACTTGCCGCTGTGGATCGGCGGCAAGTCCATGGGGGGACGT
>DJFO01000045.1:4501-4956 GCA_002432555.1 Marinagarivorans sp. UBA5870 | reverse complement strand
TCGGCCATTTCCCGCCGGGTTGGGGAGAGTGGAATGACCGCTACAGGGACACGGTTCGGCGCTACTGGCGCGGCGATTCCGGCATGCTGCCGGAATTCGCCCGGCGCATCCACGGCTCGAGCGATCTTTTCGAGTGTGCCGGCCGCAAGCCCTGCGCCACGGTTAATTTTGTCACCAGTCACGACGGTTTCACTTTGCGCGATTTGGTCAGTTACAGCCAGCGTCACAACCACGCGAACAAAGAGCAGAACAACGACGGCCATCACGCGAACTTCAGCCACAACTTCGGCGTGGAAGGCCCGACCAAAAACGAGCGCATAGACGCCCTGCGGATTCGCCAGCAGCGCAATTTCCTCGCCACTTTGCTGCTGAGCCAAGGCACTCCGATGCTGCTGGCAGGGGACGAATTGGGACGCACTCAGCAGGGCAATAACAACGCCTACTGTCAGGACAAC
>DJFO01000045.1:4103-4440 GCA_002432555.1 Marinagarivorans sp. UBA5870 | reverse complement strand
GGCCGGCTATAACATCCATTGGCTCAGCCGCCAGGGCACCCCCATGAAAGACAGCGACTGGGCGCGGCAGGACGAGATCTGTCTCGGCTGGATGTTGGAGTCGGTGGTCAACTCCCGCTGTGTTCACTGCCTGTTGAGCCTGTTCAACGCCGGCGATAAGCCCGTGCCTTTCCAATTGCCCACCGGCTGGTACTGGGTGGCCCTGTTGGACACGGCCGCCGGGGACGGGCTGCCCAATGAGCGTTACGTCGAGCTGGAGCAGGCGTTGATGGTGGAGGAAAAAGCGCTGATGGTGCTCTACGGCATGTCGAACCAATGCGACTGGCAAGCCGATCCG
>DJFO01000045.1:764-3996 GCA_002432555.1 Marinagarivorans sp. UBA5870 | reverse complement strand
ACCTATATTCGACGAAACCGACTCGGCCAGAGTGACGGCCGATTTGCAAAAACATTACAACGTCACCCTCGGCCGCTTTGATTCGGAACAACTGCCCAGTTACATGTTGCTCGCGCTTTCCTACACCGTGCGCGACCGCTTAATGGAGCGCTGGCGCCAGACCCGCGCTCTGGAGCAGCAGAACAATCCCAAGCGGGTTTATTACCTCTCCCTTGAATTCCTGCTGGGCCGCACGCTCAGCAACGCCATATCCAATCTGCGCCTGGAAAAAGAGGTGGGCGAGGCCCTGCGGACCTATGGCACCACTCTGGAGGAGCTGCGCCAGAACGAGCTGGACGCGGGGCTCGGCAACGGCGGTCTCGGTCGTCTGGCCGCCTGTTTTCTCGACAGCTGTGCCACCCTCGCCCTGCCAGTCACCGGCTACGGTATCCGCTACGAGTACGGCATGTTCCACCAGCGCATCGAGCAGGGTCGCCAGGTGGAGTACCCGGACCACTGGCTGCGCGAAGGCAATCCTTGGGAGCTCGAACGCCCTGAGCTGACCAAGCGGGTGAAGTTTTACGGCCACACAGAGTTTTACACCAATGACCGCGGGCGCAAATGTGCTCGTTGGAGCGGCACCAACGACGTATTGGCGGTGCCCTACGATGTGCCGATTCCCGGTTACGACAACGGCGTGGTCAACACCCTGCGCCTGTGGAAAGCGGCGGCGACCGACGAGTTCGATCTCGAGGAATTCAATGCGGGTGATTACACCGAAGCCGTGGCGGAAAAAAACCAGGCGGAGCAAATCACCATGGTGCTCTACCCAAACGACGCGAGCGAAAACGGCAAAGAACTGCGCTTGCGTCAGCAGTATTTTCTGGCGTCGGCCAGCCTCCAGGATGTGCTCCACTGCTGGGCGGGTCAGCGCGGGGAAAATTTCAGCGAATTCGCCAGTAAACACAGCTTTCAGCTTAACGATACCCACCCGACTCTCGCCGTCGCGGAATTAATGCGGCTGCTGTTGGACGACTACTTCCTCGAGTGGGACGCAGCCTGGCAAATCGCCCGCAGCACTATGGCTTACACCAATCACACACTGCTGCCGGAAGCCCTCGAAAAATGGCCCGTGCGGATGTTGCGTGAACTTCTGCCGCGCCTCTTGGATATCATTTACGAAATCAACGCGCGGTTCCTCGCCGAAGTCGCGCTGCGCTGGCCGGGCGACACTCAGCGGCAGCAGCGCATGTCGTTGATCGAGGAGGGGCACGACCCCCACGTGCGCATGGCCTATCTCGGCATCGTCGGCAGTTTTTCCGTCAACGGCGTCGCGGCCCTGCACTCGGATTTGTTGAAGCGCGGTCTATTCCGGGATTTTTATGATCTCTGGCCGGAAAAATTCAACAACAAGACCAATGGCGTCACTCCCAGGCGTTGGCTGGCGCACTGCAATCCAGAACTCGCTGAATTAATTACCGAAGTGGTAGGCGACCGCTGGGCAACCAACCTTGAAGAGATCGGTCGGCTGAAGGAGTTTGTGCACGACCGTGCGTTCTGCCAGCGCTGGTACACGATCAAACAGAACAACAAAGCGCAGCTCGCCAACCTGGTTCACAAAGAGTGTGGAGTATGTTTTGATACGGAGTACATGTTTGATGTGCAGGTCAAACGCATACACGAGTACAAACGGCAGTTGCTCAACGTCCTGCACATCATCCATCTTTATGACCGCATCAAACGCGGGGATGCGGCCCAGTTAAAGCCGCGCTGCGTGCTGATCGGTGGCAAGGCCGCGCCGGGTTATGCGCTGGCGAAGTTGATCATCAAGCTGGTCAATAATGTAGCCCTAGTGGTGAACTCGGACAATTCGGTGCGCCATTTGTTGAGAGTGGCTTTTTTGCCGAATTATCGGGTTTCAAGTATGGAAATTATTTGCCCCGGCACGGATTTGTCCGAGCAGATTTCCACCGCGGGCAAGGAAGCTTCGGGCACCGGTAATATGAAGTTCATGATGAACGGCGCTGTTACAGTGGGCACCTACGACGGGGCGAATATTGAAATTCTCGATGCGGCGGGCGGCGAAAACTTTTTCCTGTTTGGCCTGCGGGTGGAGGATATTCCAGCCTATCGGGCGGCCCACCGCCCCAACCAGATCATCGAGCACGACGAGGATCTGAAGCGGGTGATGCAGCTGTTGGAATGTGGGCATTTCAGTCTCTTCGAGCCGGGTATTTTTGACCCGGTGGTCGGCGCTATCCGGCGCGACGACGATCCTTGGATGGTGGCGGCGGATTTCCGCAGCTATGTCGAGGCGCAGAAAAAAGCGGCGGAGACCTACCAGGATCGCACGGCCTGGACGCGCATGAGCATTTTGAACGCGGCGGCGAGCGGGCGTTTTTCCAGCGATCGCACGATTCGTGAGTACGCCCGCGATATTTGGCAGATTCTCTGATTTAACCAAAACTTTTGACTTGAGCAGGTCCGCAATGGATAAACCAATGGAACACCCCAACCCGCGCTTTGTCAGCCGGATAACCAAAGACACGCTCGCGCTCATACTCGCGGGCGGCCGCGGCAGTCGCCTGTACGAGTTGACCGACTGGCGGGCCAAACCCGCGCCTTATTTCGGCGGCAAGTTTCGCATCATCGATTTTCCTCTGTCGAATTGCATCAATTCCGGNNTCCTCTGTCGAATTGCATCAATTCGGGGATTCGGCGCGTGGGTGTGCTCACCCAATACAAGGCGCATTCCCTTATCCGCCACCTTCAGGTCGGCTGGAGCCACTTCAAGCGCGAGCTGGGCGAATACGTTGAAGTTCTGCCCGCCTCCCAGCGCAACTCGCCCAATTGGTACCAAGGCACCGCCGACGCGCTTTACCAGAACGTCGACATTATTCGGGCAGCCAATCCGAAATATGTAATGGTGCTCTCGGGCGACCATATTTATCAAATGGATTACGGCAACATTCTGGCGTATCACGTCGAAAATAAAGCCAAGCTCACGGTCTCTTGTGTGGAGGTGCCGGTGGAGGAGGCCGCGGGTGCCTTCGGCGTTATGACCGTGGATGATACCGATCGCATCCTGCGTTTCGACGAGAAACCCGCTCAACCGACGCCTGTCCCTGGCGATCCCAAGATGTGCCTCGCCTCCATGGGAAATTACATTTTCGATACGGATTTTTTGCTCGAGCTGCTGGAGAAGGACGCCAACACCGAAGGCTCTGACCACGATTTCGGCAAAGACATCATT
>DJFO01000045.1:218-681 GCA_002432555.1 Marinagarivorans sp. UBA5870 | reverse complement strand
GATCATCAATGGCCGATTTGGACCTATCAAACCCAGCTGCCGCCCGCCAAATTCGTGTTCGATGACGACGGCCGACGCGGTTACGCAGTGGACTCCATGGTTTCCGGTGGCTGCATTATCTCCGGCGGCACAGTGCGCAAATCCCTCCTGTTTTCGGACGTGCGCATTCACTCCTATACCCTGATTCAAGAGTCGGTCCTGTTGCCAGAAGTGCAGGTACACCGCTACGCCAAAGTCAAACGGGCGATTATCGATCGCGCCTGTGAAATTCCGCGTGGTATGGAAATCGGTATAGATCCGGAAAAAGACAAGGCCAACGGGTTTCGAGTGACCAAAAAGGGCATTACCCTCGTCACCCGTGAAATGCTTGGCCAGCGAGGCGGCGCCCTCTGATCGACATTTGCGACCTATCGTTATGGGAACTCCTTTGGGGTTCCCTTTTTTATGTGGGGAAGTGACTGGG
>DJFO01000045.1:0-180 GCA_002432555.1 Marinagarivorans sp. UBA5870 | reverse complement strand
GATGTGGTGCGGGATCTGCCCAAAGCCCTGGCGCAGGCGGGCTGTCAGGTGCACGTGATCATTCCGTCGCACGGCTTTTTACATCGCACCGCCGCCGAGCAGGCGGGCGTTTTTCCGGTGATGTTCGGCGGGGAGATCGAACAGATTAAGCTGTTTCGCTGGAGCTCCCCGGCGGAGACT
>DJFO01000350.1:1093-4286 GCA_002432555.1 Marinagarivorans sp. UBA5870 | reverse complement strand
CGTGTATCGTAACGCCTCTTTTGTCGGGCACTTTTGTGCCGCTATTCGTGCACAGCGCTAAATAGCTGTCGCGATAAAAAATAATGCTGAGGAGCAATCCGAGATGAGAGTGATATTGTTGGGCGCGCCTGGTGCGGGTAAAGGTACTCAAGCGCAACTGATTATGGAGAAGTTTGGTATTCCCCAGATCTCCACAGGCGATATGCTGCGCGCAGCAGTAAAAGCGGGTACGCCTCTTGGCTTGCAAGCGAAAGATATTATGGCATCGGGCGGTTTGGTACCGGATGACCTGATTATTGCTCTGGTAAAAGAGCGTATTACGTCCAGCGATTGTGCGAATGGTTTCTTATTTGACGGTTTCCCGCGCACTATTCCACAGGCTGAAGCCATGTTGGATGCTGGCGTAGACATTGACCACGTCATTGAAATTCATGTTCCGGACGAAGAAATTGTGGCCCGTTTGAGCGGTCGCCGCGTACACGAAGCCTCTGGTCGCGTTTATCACGTTATTCACAATGCTCCCAAAGTAGAAGGTCATGATGATTTGACTGGCGAGCCGCTAATCCAACGCCCTGATGATACCGAAGAAACGGTACGCAAGCGTTTGGGCGTTTATCACGATCAAACCGAACCTCTGGTGGGTTTTTATCAAGACCTGGCTGCTTCGGGTAATACCAAAGTGCCCAAGTACACGCGTATTAGCGGTATCGGCAGTGTTGATTCCATTCGTCAGCAGTTGTTGACCGTATTGGGTTAATCGCCGTTTAGCGATCATAATAGGCTCTGCGGAGCCTATTTTTTTGTCTCGTGTTTTACTCCTGTTTATTTATTGTCAATTTTCCGTGTCCTTCTATGACCTTTATTCTTGCCTTGGATTCTTCTACTGACGCCTGTTCGGTTGCGCTTTATGCGGATGGCCGATTGAGCGCCCTGTTTGAACTTGCCGCCAAAAGCCATACCCAACGATTATTGCCGATGGTGGACGAGGTGCTGCGCACCAACCACTGGAAAGAGGCCGTCCAGATATACGTGGTGGGGGGGAAAATTCAAATTGCCCCCCTGCCGAAACAAAATTAATTAATCAGAAGGGTTATGACTTTGGCCAAGATAATCGTAGTGACGTCCGGCAAGGGCGGTGTTGGCAAAACCACCACCAGTGCAGCCATAAGCACCGGGCTCGCGTTGCGCGGACACAAGACCGCGGTGATTGATTTCGACATAGGGCTGCGCAATCTCGACCTGATCATGAACTGTGAGCGGCGCGTGGTATACGACTTCGTCAACGTGATCAATGGCGAGGCGACCCTCAGACAAGCGCTGATCAAAGACAAGCGCTCCGAAAACCTTTACATACTGCCCGCCTCCCAAACCCGCGACAAAGATGCCCTGTCAAAGGAGGGGGTGGAAAAAGTCCTGCAGGAACTGGGTGAGATGGGCTTTGAATATATTCTCTGCGACTCCCCCGCCGGTATAGAGCACGGCGCCTTCATGGCGCTGTACTTTGCCGACGAAGCCGTGGTGGTGGCGAATCCTGAGGTCTCGTCCGTGCGCGACTCCGACCGGATTCTCGGCATTCTGCAGAGCAAGTCACGCAAGGCCGAAATCGGTGAAAACGTGGTTGAACATTTGTTGATCACCCGATACGACCCGCATAGGGTCGCCCGTGGAGAGATGTTGGGCGTGGCGGACGTCGAAGAAATTCTCGCAACCAAACTGCTCGGCGTAATTCCGGAGTGCCAGTCGGTGCTCAAAGCATCCAATCAGGGCGTACCGGTGATCCACGACACCGAGAGCAAAGCCGGCAAGGCGTACGCCGACGCGGTTGCCCGATTGGTAGGCGAGCAAGTGGAACACCGTTTCTTGATGCCGGAACATAAGAGCCTGTTCCAGCGCCTTTTCAGGAGAAGCGCATGAGCCTGTTTGATTATTTCGCCCGCAAGAAAAACAACACGGCATCCATCGCCAAAGAGCGGTTACAGGTGATAGTGGCGCATGAGCGGCGCCAGCACAAACAGCCTGATTATCTGCCCGCGCTGCAAAAAGACATCATGGAAGTGATCAAGAAATACGTCGACATCGATATCGACAATATCGAGGTCCAGCTGGATAACCACGGCAATTTCTCGGTCCTGGAGCTCAACGTTACCCTGCCCGATAAAAAGCCGCAGGGGCGCGTCAGCGCGCGCTGATGCGCCAGCGCTACCCNNGCCGGATCCCGCCTCTTCGCCACCACCACGTCAGTGCGCCCCGCACCTTTGGCCTGGTACACCGCTTCGTCTGGGCGTTTTAACGCGCGCTGAAAATCTTCCTCATCCGTCACTCCGGCGACTCCGGCAAATGCTCAGCGTGGAGTCGGTGAAGTTTTGTTAGAGCCTCGCCGATCACCAGGGTGGCCGCGCCCCATATAAAGTGGGCAGCGAGCATAAGCGCCGTGCGCGCACGTGGATGCTGCGTGGCAGGTCGCAAAATACGGGCTATGGGCAGCCAGCCCAAATAACTGCCCGTCCAAACAAGCAGACCAAATAGACCACCACTGAGCATGGGCCGCTCGGGGTGCCGAAATAACAGCGGGTAAAGCGCGCCTGTCGCCGCGCCGTAGGCAAAATGCGCGGTGAGCGTAAAAACTGTGAGCGGCCCGTCGCCGAGGTGTTTCCCCCCGGGTAGCTGAGTGATAATGACTTCTGTGATCTCGCGGGGTGGCAAAGGATAACGCTCGCTCGGCGGCAGACTTCGAAAAGCTCTCACCATAAACGCGGTCATGGGGACCGTGGCCAAGAAACCGCCGAGCGCGCCACAGAACAAGCGATTCATCAGCGCACCCCGCCATTTTGCAGCGCGCTCTGACCCCGACCGCGTCGCCTGCGGGCAGCTGGACCATCAACGACGAAAACGCCCCTAAACCCCGTGCAGCCTGGCAGGCTGATCTCAGCTGCGCACCTCACCGCGAAACAAAGACTTTGCAGAAATTTCATGGCTCGCTTCCAAAACCCATGTTCGGAATAAATCGCAACAAGCGTACCAAATGANNCACTATGGCTCTGGTGTCGCAGCCGCCGCTAAGAGAAGTCGAATGAAATCGATGCGTCATACGAGGTGAAAAATAGCGGTTGATGTAGACAGCTCGCTGCCGCCGGAAGGTGAAAAAAATCTCCATGCTTCGTCGTGATACATGCGGCAAAGATTTCAGCAAGAA
>DJFO01000350.1:269-974 GCA_002432555.1 Marinagarivorans sp. UBA5870 | reverse complement strand
AGCCCCGCTGATGTTGAAGCCTGTATCAGTTCGTCCCTCGTTACTCGCGAAAGATATTTAGGTTTCCGCGGGCAGGCCAATGCCGACTGGCAACTAGAACCAACCATAGTACGTTTCGTTCGGAAGATTATGGAAGCGTTCCCGGAAAATAACAAAAACTTCGCTTCGGTGTACGATAAAGCCAGCGAAATACTGCAGCATTATTTTAAGCACAACCTCATAGTGAACAATGATTTGCCGCAGGATCAAGTGGAGAAAATCGACTTATGGCAATACGGCCAACACTTCGGTCTGCCCACACCACTGCTGGACTGGACTGCATCACCCTATGTCGCCCTCTTCTTTTCTCTTGCGGAACAGCAATTGCTCACAGGCGAAGCGACACGTTGCATCTGGGTGCTCGACCGACATCTGCTTAAAAAAATCGATGCCGAAATCGTTCACATAAATGAATCACACCGCGCTCCCACCTCCGCGCCGCACCGGCGNNTTGGAGCCGCACCCGCGTTTGGAGATAGTGACGCAGCTTTTCGAGGCAAACCGACGACTGGGGTATCAGCGAGCCTTTTTTACTCGCCTGGAACGCACCGCCTCCATTCAGGAGTGGCTGGAGAAGAGCGCGAAGATTCTGCACGAGACCGAATGCGAAGACTGTTTATTAAAGAAAATAACCTACTCGTGCACGGAAAAGCAGCGGTTGGCAAT
>DJFO01000350.1:0-217 GCA_002432555.1 Marinagarivorans sp. UBA5870 | reverse complement strand
TTTCGACCAAACCTCCTCACGCAGACCTCGACTGACAGCGCGCCGCCGACTCGCAGCGGGTCAGTGAGTGACAAGGCCAAGCTTTTGGAATGAATATTTGTTTAATCGAAGCACGGTAAACAGGATTGGATGCTCCAATAAAGGGGGGGGGTGGGCTCAAAGAGAATTAAATAGCTTATGAGCACCTTTAATAAGCATCTGGGAACCGGAAGAACGG
>DJFO01000334.1 GCA_002432555.1 Marinagarivorans sp. UBA5870 | reverse complement strand
CCCGGCGTCGAACTGGCCGCTGTTTGCGGAGAAAACCAAGCAGCTGCTGGCGAAGGACAAAGTCTCCGTTATTTTTGGATGCTGGACTTCCGTTTCGCGCAAATCTGTGTTGCCCGTTATCGAAGAAATGAACGGTCTGCTTTTTTATCCGGTGCAATACGAAGGTGAAGAGTCTTCCAAAAACGTTTTTTACACGGGCGCCGCACCCAATCAACAAGCGATACCCGCCGTGGATTACCTGATGAGCGCCGAAGGCGTAAAGCGCTGGGTTCTCGAAGGAACCGATTACGTTTATCCGCGCACGACCAATAAAATCCTCGAGCAGTATCTGCTGAGCAAAGGCGTGAAGAAAGAGGATATCTCGATCAATTACACTCCCTTCGGTCATTCCGATTGGCAGACGCGCGTTGCGGAAATCAAAAAGTTCGGCTCCGCCGGCAAAAAGACCGCGGTGGTTTCCACGATCAACGGCGACGCCAACGTGCCTTTTTATAAAGAGCTGGCCAACGCCGGCATCTCTGCGGAAGACATTCCGGTGGTGGCTTTCTCCGTCGGCGAAGAGGAACTCTCCGGTTTCGACACTAAACCGCTGGTGGGGCACCTGGCCGCCTGGAACTATTTCATGAGCGCCGAGGCGGCGGAAAACGATGCGTTTATCGCCAAGTGGCACAAATATATCAAGGATACCAAGCGACCTACCAACGATCCTATGGAAGCGACCTATATTGGTTTTCAAATGTGGGTGAAAGCCGTTGAAAAAGCCGGTACCACCGATGTTGACGCCGTGCGCAGCGCCATGTACGGCATCACTGTTCCCAATTTGACTGGCGGTGTCGCTGTGATGAATACCAACCACCATCTGACCAAACCAGTGTTGATCGGCGAGATCCAGGAAGATGGGCAATTTGAAATCGTCTGGGAAACCGCCGGCGGCGTCATTGGCGACGCGTGGACGGACTTTTTGCCGGAGTCGGCCAACCTGGTTGCCGATTGGATGAAGCCGATTAATTGCGGTAATTTCAATATCAAAACCGGCAAATGCTCCGGTCAGAACTATTGATTTAAATCGCCTCCAACGGCGGGCGCGCAGAGGAATAGTGCGGCTTCATAAGCACCTACCCCGATGGGGCTCCGGGGATGGGTGCGATTGTCTTCCATAGGATTGTCCTCCAGATAGAACGGGAACCCTCAGCTTTGCAGGACGCAGTTCCCATGTAAAACATCCGCCGGGCGCGGTTTCTTGAGGAACCGCGTGATTACGCAGTCAGACGCCTACGCAAAGGCGGTGCATAAAATGAAAAAAACAATACAGTTTTATTTAGTGCTTATCACCTGGTTGTCGATCGAGGTTTTGCTTTTCCCGCGCGGCTGGGCGGACGATTTTGCGACTCTGGCCGGTCGACTCGCCACCAGTTCCTACGACGAGAAAACAGCAATCATCAATCAGCTCCAGACACTGGATGATGAGCGCACCCTGCCCTTGCTCAGCGCGATGCTCGAGGGAAACCTCGCCCTGCAGAAAACTGACCGGAGTCTGGTGGTTGGCAGGGAGACCGGCGACGGAACGGAAATAACCAATGTGTTGACGGGCGAAGTCATAGGTGTAGTCCACTCGCGCTCTCTCGAAAAAATTCGCATCAATAACAGCGTGCGCGGAAAGCTGCGCACCGCCATAGCGGCCCTGCAACTGGGCTCGAAGAATTACGAGCTCCGACTGCAGTCCGCGCGCGACCTGATTAAAAGCCCGGAGCCGAACCTGCGCGACCTGATCGCCGTCGCCCTGGAACGAGAAACAGCACCTGCCGTCAAGGGCGAAATGGCCATGGCCCTCGCCATGATCGATATCCATGCGGAACAACTGGCACTGCGCAAGCAGGCAATCGCGGTGCTCGCGGATTCTTACTCTCCCGAAGCAGTCGCCATTCTGGAGAACTTGGCCGGCAAGAATTCCGCCGGGGCGCCCAATGAAGCCAATGCGGAAATCGTTCGCCTGGCCGAGGCGGGACTCGCCGAAGCGACGGGCCGTATTCAATTCATGGGAGTTATCGAGAACTTATTTTTCGGCGTAAGTTTAGGCTCGGTCTTGCTACTGGCCGCCATTGGCCTCGCCATCACTTTCGGGGTGATGGGCGTTATTAATATGGCCCATGGCGAAATGATCATGTTGGGGGCTTACACCACCTTCGTTATTCAGCAGCTGTTTCCAGCGTGGATCGAAGCTTCGGTGCTTATCGCCATACCCGTGGCATTTCTCGTTTCCGGCGCGGTCGGTGTAGTGATTGAGCGCACTGTAATCCGCCACCTTTACGGGCGCCCGCTGGAAACTCTGTTAGCGACCTTTGGTATCAGCCTTTTTCTGCAACAGCTGGTGCGCTCTTACAACTCCAACAACGTGCCCGTGGTCACACCCGAATGGATGAGCGGGTTTTATCAGGTGAACGGCGCGCTTTCATTTACCTATAATCGCGTTTTTATCATCATCTTCAGTCTGCTGACCCTCGGCCTCCTGGCGCTCCTGCTGCGCAAAACCTTGCTGGGTTTACAGATGCGCGCAGTAACCCAGAACCGCGCTATGGCCAATTCCATGGGCATTCGCTCGTCCTGGGTGGATGCTCTCACCTTTGGGCTTGGCTCCGGCATTGCCGGCATGGCCGGCGTGGCCTTGAGTCAAATCACCAATGTCGGACCTAACATGGGCCAGGGGTTCATCATAGATTCTTTTATGGTGGTGGTCTTCGGTGGCGTGGGCAATTTACTCGGCACCTTCTTCGCAGCCATGGGGCTGGGCATCGTCAATAAATTCCTCGAGCCCTACGCGGGCGCGGTCCTGGGGAAAATCTTTGTTCTGGTGTTCATTATCCTGTTTATTCAATGGCGACCCCGCGGGCTATTTGCCCTCAAGGGGCGTTTCGTGGCGGACTGACCCATGCAGCGCAAACCTATGCTTCATTTGTTGTTGGCCAGCGACCGAGCCTCCTTATGGTTATTCGCGGTGATGCTCGGCCTGGGCATATTGGTGCCCGTGCTCAACCTGGTTATGCCGGAAGGCTCGTTTCTACATATACCTACTTATGTGGTGACCTTGTTGGGCAAATACCTGTGTTTTGCCATGCTCGCCTTGGCGCTCGATCTCGTCTGGGGCTACTGCGGCATTCTCAGCCTCGGACACGGCGCATTTTTCGCGTTGGGAGGCTATGCCATGGGCATGTACCTGATGCGGCAGATCGG
>DJFO01000252.1:257-3554 GCA_002432555.1 Marinagarivorans sp. UBA5870 | reverse complement strand
AGCGGATGCACTCATAGAGCGTCACCAGCTTGCCCAGTTTCACTTCAAATTTTTTCTCGGTGACCACCTTCCACTTATGGAAGCCTTCCCTGCAGAGGGTCTTGCCCCGGTGTTTCTCCGCCGGCGACGGGCGCTTAAAGGGTAAAATCACCGCCATATCAGCCCACCTCCGCCGCGTCTATCACGTGGAGACTTTGGAACTCCTTAACCCATTGCAGAAAGGAGCTCTGCGGGAGCGGCTCTGAAAAGGCATAACCCTGAATGACCCCGCACCCCAGGCTGCGCAGCGCGGCCACTTGTTCGCTTTGTTCTACGCCCTCGGCGATTAGGTTGACCCCCAGTTCCCGGGTGAAAGCGAGCAGGCCCTTGGCAAGTCGGCGCTCGTCGGGATCGCGCGCAATTGCGCGGTAGAGGGAATGGTCCAATTTAATATTGTCCAGGTGCATGGTGTGCAGATGGGAAAGCGCACAGAGTCCGGCGCCGAAGCCGTCNNCGCCTCGTCCATCGCCAGATGCGCTTCTCCCGCCCGCGCCACCGGCGGCAGCAGCAGCGGCAGCGCGCCGCGTCCCACGTGGTCGAGATAGGCGATGAGACCGCCGGCCGCGGCCAGCATCGCGCGGGTGAAGGCGCCGAAGCCGTCGAGCGTCGCCTTCACCCCCATACGGCGCAGGCCACTGATGACCTCCTGTACCCTAGCGGCATCTTCGAGCAGCACGGTTTCGGAAAATTCGAGCGTCAACATGGTGGGCGGCAGCTGGGTCTCGCGCAGGATGGTGCGCACCTCCTCCACCAGATCCAAATTGTGAAAATGGACATTGGCGATATTCGCCGATACCGGGATTTCCAACCCGTACTCCACCCGCCACTTTTGGCACTGACGGCAGGCGTCGCGAATTACCTGATAATCGATCAACTGCACTGCGCCGCTCTCTTCGGCAAAGGAAAGGAAGTCGCTCGGCATCAGCAGGCCGTGTTTTTGGTGGCGCCAGCGCACCAGCGCTTCGCTGCATTCGATCCCCGAACNNGCTTCGCAGCCGGCAAGAAGATTCCCCGCAACGTCGATCAGAGGCTGAAAATGCAACTCGAGTTCGCGGCGCAATACCGCGGTTTTCAAGTCGTTCTGCAGCGCCAGCTTGTTGAGGTTAGCCTTGCCGAGCGCGGTCTCGTATACCACCAAGCGGTTTTTGCCCAACTCCTTAGCGCAGTACATGGCAATGTCCGCGTGGCGCTTCAGCTCATTGAGGTCCATGCCGTGCTGCGGAAAGAAACTCGCGCCTATGCTAACGCCTATATTGACCGGACGCCCCGCCACCCAGAGTTCATGTTGCAGGGCCTGCAGCAGGCCCTGGGCGACCGTCTCGATTTGCTGGGCGTTCTGCACACCCTCCAGCAGCACTATAAATTCGTCGCCGCCCACCCGACAGACAATATCTTCGCCGCGCAGAGCTCCGCGGATTTTATTGGCCGCCAATTTCAGCAGCTCGTCGCCCACATCGTGGCCGTAGGAATCGTTAATCAGCTTGAAATTGTCCAGGTCCAGCAAGAGCACGGCGAACTGTTTGCCGGCGCGGCGCGCATGGGCCGCTGCGCGGTTGAATTCTTCGTTGAGCAGGGCGCGGTTGGGCAGACCCGTCAAGGTATCGTGCAGAGCCCGGTAACGGAATTCCTCCGCCAGTTTCTGCAATTCACGGGTGCGTTGGCTCACCTGGCGCTCCATCATGAGATCGCGCTGCTCGATCTGGCTGAGCATCTGGTTGAAGGCCTCACCGAGCTGGCCGAGTTCGTCGCGGCCGCGGGTTTCCGCGCGCAGCGTGTAGTTGCCTGTTTGCATCACGTCGCGCGACAGGCGATGNNGAGCAGCGGCTCCGAGACAATTTTTTGCACAAGCCACGCCACCAGGGCGGCAATCGCCAAGGCGAATAGAAAAGCGAGCACCGAGTAGGCAGCCATGTACAGCAAGCGCATTTTGATATCGGCATAACTCACCTGTACCTCGAGTCGCCCGACTTCATTGCCACGCCAAACGATGGATCGGTTGACCGTCACCGAGGGAAATTCGAAACCTTCCGGGTTGGGGAGCGGCGTCAGCTTGCCCGCCACTTCCGGATACTGCGACAGACGCACGCCGCTGCGGTCGTAAACGATGGCGGCGACTATGCCGTGGGCACTGGTACCGTTTTTGAGCAGATAGTCGACCGTGTGCAGGTCGTTCTGGACCAGGGCGTTCGCCAGATTGCCGGAAAGGATCAACAACTGCGACTCCACCTGCTCGGCTTTGATGCGTTTGACCAGGCGCAGGTCCTGTACCACAAACGCAAACAGGACACAGAGCAGGGCTGCCGTTGCCGAAGCCACAGTGATCAATGTCAGCTTAGCGCTGATGTTCAAATCTTGCAGTCGCGTCATAGTTGTCCTGCGCGGCGGGCAAGCGTGCCGAATCTGAGGTGCGACAGACACACTGGAATTGGTCCCCTGCCCGCACTGCGCTTTCATTGTTAGATGCGCAATCGGGCGGCCATTATAAACCTGATCTCGCGAATCTCAGACAAAAGTCTGAGCGCTTTTTAAGCAAACCAGACCTGGATCACGCTATCCAGTGAAAAGCAGGTCGGTTTTCGCTGCGAGGATCGCGTCGTTGCGATGCAGTCCGCGAATCTTATGTGTCCACCATATCACCGTTGTTTTGCCCCATTCGACGGCCAGCACCGGGTGGTGGTCGTGGCCTTCGGCGAGCTCGCCGACCCGGTTGGCGAAGGCCAAGGCGTCTGCGAACGTTTTGAAGGAGAACTCACGGCGAAGCTTTTTAATGCCCTCCTCTTCGACCACGCGCCAGGCGGGAATCTGCCGCCGCAGCTCTGCCAACTCTGCGGCAGTCAGCAAGGGCGCGCCTAGGCGGCACGCCGTACAGGTTTCTTCGCACAAGGCGGTCATAGGACCTCCGGCTGCATGTGATTATTTTAGGGTGAGCGCGGCCGCTTCGATCTTCGCTTTCCAGATGCGCGGCCCAGTCTGATGCACCGATTCTCCACGGCTGTCCACGGCGACCGTGACCGGCATGTCCCGCACATCGAACTCGTAGATCGCCTCCATGCCGAGGTCGGCGAAGGCGAGGACCTTGGCTCCCACGATCGCCTTAGACACCAGATAAGCGGCACCGCCCACGGCCATCAGATAAACGGCTTTATGATCGCGGATCGCGTCTATGGCCGTAGGCCCACGCTCTGACTTGCCGATCATGCCGATCAGGCCGGTCTGCTCCAGCACCGTGCGAGTGAACTTGTCCATGCGGGTGGCTGT
>DJFO01000252.1:0-157 GCA_002432555.1 Marinagarivorans sp. UBA5870 | reverse complement strand
TCGCCGGGTCGCCAAGTTTCGATTTCCGCCCGCGTAATACCATCGAGGTTAACCCGGCGCACATCGGCGCCCGCGTCGCGCGTGATCTGCGGCCAATCCTCTAGACTGGGCGGGGTCTGCAGGGCGGGGCCGGTGCCGTCCAGGGTGAAATGCGCGT
>DJFO01000431.1:13985-14173 GCA_002432555.1 Marinagarivorans sp. UBA5870 | reverse complement strand
GAGCCAATAATTCCCGCCGCGCAAAATCGGGATCGCATGAATTGCCGGTGCACTGAGGGGGGGACACGATCGCCATTCAAGATACGAGAGACAAGCGTCAGAAAAAATGGAAATCCTTTAAGAATCAAAAATCAAATGGTGCCCGAGACCGGACTTGAACCGGTACGGCCGGTTAGGGCCGGGGGATT